>NZ_LEKG01000008.1:0-82891 GCF_001029515.1 Micromonospora sp. RV43
GCCACGAGGTCTCCGGTATGAAGTTCTTGCTTGGTCGCAGAACCAGATACCGGAGACCTCTTCAGTTGTCGATCACCGCCACGCCGCGACCTTCACCGGCCACCACGACTTCTGAAACACGCCTTAGTCGTGGAGAAGTCCCTGACAACTAGTCACGCCCACTGGGCCGACGCCTCGGAACGAGAGAGGATCATCAACGATGACCTTGGTCGTGGCCTGCTTGAATAGGCTGACAGGGCGCCAAGCTGGCCACGCAAAGGCTCCAGACCGAGATGATGCGCGAGTACCACGGTTGCGGGCGTGGCCTCTCGTGGCGACGCGGCAGTGTGATCTGGCTGAGCGGGGGAGGACTGTGTTGTCGATGGCAATGCACAATCCTCCGTTGACCCGGAGCGTACTGGTAGTAACCCCCGCGTGCGGTCAGCTACGCCGGCCACGGCGGTCCCGGGCACATGCCGTCGATCAGCCGAGGCCTGAGGACGCAGCTCCAAGCGGCTCGCGGCCGGCGAGAACCTTAACCGCCGAGGCCACCGGCATCCCGGAGGCGCCGACGATCACTTCAGCCCGCCCCGGCACCCGATCCAAGGGGGGCAACGGAGGCACCAACTGGTGACCGAGATCGCAGAGCTGCCATTTGAGGAGCACGCTGCTGATTCTGCCGTGCTTGCGCTGTACCGGCAGGTGTTCGCCGTTCTGGCCCGTGACGCGAACCAGATGGTCGACGACCCGGCGCTCGTCCGCGTCGACGAGCTGATCCTGAACGCATTCGCGTCCGCGGGCCCGGCCGGCTTGACGGTGGAGCAGGTGATCGCTGCGTTCGGAGACACCTCGCCCGTCGCGGTCCGGCGCCGGTTCGAGGTGCTGCGCTCCTATCGTGCGATTACCAAAGTCAACGAGCGACCGAACGAGATGTTCTACCAGGCGGCATTCGCGCCGTACGTGATGCTGCTGTTCCTGCGCCGGCTGGCGCAGACCGGCGGCCTCGGCGAGCTGCACCAGATGCTGTCGATCGCCCGCCTCTCGATCGAGGACGCCGATACCACCCTCGAGCAGGCCCAAGCGCAGCTGCAGGACCTGGCGAACGTGTTCCGGCTGCTGGCGAACCCCATCATGCAGATGGCGAAGTCCGGGACGGTCGAATCGTTGCGAAGCTCGGCGCAGCCGATGCTCGGCAACAGCGAACTCATCGACAAGGCGACCGTCTTCCACAACCTGGCGACGGAGAAGTGGCCGCAGCTGTTGCCAGAGTGCACGCAGCTGCGGATGGCGTTGGCCGCGTATCGGGACGCGGTGAACGCCGCGGCGCGGCGACTGATCGACCGGGCCGGCCGAACCCGGGCGTTGGGGCTGTTGCCAGCGGAGAAGTGGCGCAGCTTCGCCCGCGACGCCACCGGCGACGAGCTTGCGGCCGCGCTGGACGGGTTGCTGTTCGACGCGCCGAATCCGCACTTCACCGTTGACGACCTGCTCGACGCGGTCGAAGAAGGGTTGCGGACCGACACGGGGCGGACACCGCCGCCTCGGCCGCGGATTGACGATGAACCAGGCCCTGAACAGGTCGGTGCCGATATGGAGGCGGAACTGCTTGCCACTCGGGCGGAGGAGCTGCTGGCCGGCCGCGACGAGGTCACCGTCGCCGAGCTGTTGGACACTGCCGGGGATTGGGCGGCCAGCCGTCGGGTGCTGTCGGACTTGACCGCGATCGGCTTGCGACCCGAGCTGCCTTACCTGCTGACCTGGGGGGACGGGCTGCGGATCAACGTGGTCGGAGACCTGACCTGGATCACCGACGGCTGGTTCAGGCGCCGGACACCGGCGGAGGCGCCGGCGTGAACGAACACGACACCGCACTGTGGTGGGCGAAGATCCGCTCCGGCGGCCCGCAACAGGCACCCGCGGGCAGCCCATCCCCAGCAGGGATGCGGCGCCTGGTCGAGCCGGACGCCCAGTCAGTGTGGTTCCTGCCGAACCTGCCGCCAAGTGCTGCGCCGGAGGTCCTCGCCGAGTACCGACAGGAACCGGCGACGCTACAGGATTCGGCCGGCACGCTACGAGTGTTCGCCGCCTGCCTGCGCTGCTGCTGGCCGGACCCGGGCACCGACTTGTGGCCGGGCCAGCCGGCCGATCTTACTGACGTCGACCAGGTGCTACAGCAGCTGACCCCGGGCCGGGACCGGGCCAGCCGGCGCAAGCTGCTGTCCGCCAGCCTGCGCCGGCTGGAAGCGTCCCGGTGGGTGCTGCAGACGGCCGACCGGGTCCGGCTGGGGCCTCGCGTCACCGGGTGGGGGTCGCTGGAGCTGTCCACGCTCCGGGAACTGTGGCGGATGATCCCCGACCCCCAGCCGAAGTCTGACCCAGGCGGAGGGGAGGCGCCGTGAACCGCAACCAGAACCCGCTGTTCGACTCCGTCCTTGCGACCCTGACCGACCGGCAGCGCGAACACGTCGAAGCGGCGTACGCCCTGCTGGAGCACAGCCGCGAACCCGTCCACCGGCAGGAACTGCACGCGTTGCAGGACCCGACCAGCCGGGACCGACTCGAGCAACTGCTGCGCCACACCGGCCGGGTCCTCGTCCAGGTCGACGGGCTGCGGTTCACCTCCGGATATGACGACACAGTTGCCGCGCAGCTCACCGCCGCCGGCTGGCAGCCACTGACCACCGTCGAGCGAGCCGTGCTCGCTCTCGTGCTCATCTACTCGGTCGCGATCGCCCGCAGCGAGGAACGCCTCGCTCCCGACACCTGGACGAGCCCGTACCCGACCACCGAGGCCGACATCCTGAAGGCCAGCAAACTCCCGGCGGTCGCCGCAAAAGCCGCAGCGAGCAAACTCGTCGCCGCCGGGCTGCTCACCCGGGTCCGCGACCGCGCCGACGCCGAAGGTGGATACGTGCCCGGCCCGCAACTGTTGCGCCTGACCCCGGCCGCTCGGGCCCGGCTGCAGGAACAGTTGATCCTCGCCGCCGCCCCGAACCATCCGCTCGCCGCCGCAATCCGTGAACGCCGCAACCGCACCGCCAGCAGGGAGAACATTCGTTGACCGCAGCAGGTAACCCCGTCGACGACGGCGCCACCGACATCGTCGGACCGCGGGTCCTCGCCGGCATCCAAATGATCAATATCTCCCGGCTGTCGACCCACCCGGTCCCGATCACCTCCCGCGGCCTGATCACCATCGCCGGCCAAGGACCGTCGGACTCCAACGGCGCTGGAAAGTCGTCGTTCATCGCCGGCCTCAGCCTGCTGCACGCCGACGAGCAGTGGCGGCTGCAATCCGGCGCGCAGGCAGCCGCCGAACTGCTGTTCACCGCCGAACTCGCCGGGCAGGAAGTCGTCCACGCGAACGCCGACCACGGCTACATCGTCGGCGTGTTCGTCCCGCCCACCGCCCGGGCGCTCGCCGAACTTGAGGCGGACGTGCTGACGGTGTGGCTGCGGATCAACCGGCAGGCGCCCCACGTCGAACTGCGATGGAAGCCGCAGCTGCACGTCGCGTACGGTGCCAGCGAAAACGACCGGGCCGGCAGCGCCGACGGCTTGTGGGACGAGTTACCGCGCAGCAACGGTCGTACCGACATCCGGGCGAACAAACTCGCCCGCACCCTGTATGGGCAGACCGTGCGATGCGTGTCGTTCCTGTCCACGTCGGTGCGAGCCAGCCCTACAGCGAACCTGCTGGCCCAGCCACTGAACGAGCTGACCCCGGAGCGGATTTTCGATGCGATCGGTGCGCTGACCGGCCTGACCCGCGAGATCGACGACGAACAGGCGGCCCGGCAGAATCAGTACCAAGCCGCGCTCGCCGCGAACACCGCGAAGGAAGAGTACGAGCGGTGGGACGAGCGGGTCACCGTCACCGAAGACATGATCCGGGCCCGCGAAGCAGCCCGTACGGTAAAGGCCGACGCGCTCGACAGTTGGCGGTCGCGGTGCGCCCGCTACCTCGTCGACGGTGTCGCCACGGACGCGGAGCTGCGGCATGACATCACTCAGCTCGAAGCCAAACGCAAAGAGCTCCAAGCAGCCATCGACGCTGCCGACGTCAAAGTCGGTCAACTTACTGACGACAAGGCGTTCGACGAGAGCTACCGGCAGCGGGTGAAGGCGTACAACGACATCGACGCCGAGGTGAACAGTCTACGGAAAGAACAGACCGGTTACGTCGCCCAGGTCGAGCTCCTCACCACACGTAGCCGCGCTTTGCGGGAGAAGGCGGTCGTCGCGGACGGTCGGACCGTCGCCCAGGCCGAGCATGAGCTCCGCGACGCCAACGCCGCGGTCGACCGCGCGCAACGCCGCAAAGGCATCACCGAACAAGCCGTCAAGGACGCACGTAAGGCGCTGGCCGCCGCAGAACGCGGCGAGGACGTCGCGGTCGCCCAGGTGCAGGCGCTGCGCGCGGCTGGCTTCACCGAGGCCGTCCCGCTTGTCGACGTGGTCAGTCTCACCGACGAGCAGCGCCCTGTCTGGGAAGCACGGCTGCTGCCGTATCGGCATGCGGTCGTCGTCACCGATGCGACTGCCGCCCAGGCGGCGCTCACCGACGTCCCCGGCTCGCTGCTCGTCGAAGCTGACCCGGACGGATTCGCGGGTGGCCCAGACCTGCCAGCGGCGGCGAACGCGGTGGTGACCGTGGCCCGGTTCCTGACCGCTCTGCGGGACCGTGCCGGCACCGGTGGACTGATCGACACGGCCGCCGGGGTGCATGGTATTGCTGGGTACGCAGAAGCCATGACCGGCCGCGCCGGCCGGATTCAGGCTGCCCGTGACGCCCTCACCGCCGCGTCCGCTGACGACGGTGAGGCGGACGACAGCGTTCGGGACGCGCAGCGGGCCAAGAAGCGTGCTGATGGGCGGGTCGAGGGAGCCAAGGCGGCGCTCGAGGCCGACGAGATCGACTCCCAGGTCGGGAAGTTACGGAAGAAGAACGCGAAGATCGATGAGGAGCTGGACGAACTCGCTGCCCCACATGCCCATGCGAAGAAGGCTTACCTGACGGCGCTTTCGGAGAAGAGCGGCCGCAACGAGCGGATCGCCGCCGCGAAAGCGGAGAAGGAACGGTTGAGCCGGGACCTGCAGCAGAACCAGGATCAGTGGCAGGCGAAAATCGACGCGCGGGCGGAGTTGGACCTGCCACGTCGGCAGGAAGCGTGGGCGGGCACCTTCGCGTCCGCGGAACAGCACCTGCTCACCCTCACCGAAACGGAGCAGAAACGCGGTGTCGCCGAATGGGACGACCTGTGTGCAGGGCAGACCGACCGGCTGCAGCAGGCGTGTTTCCCGCCGGGCACCCCGGACGAGCAGCTGCCGGAGGAGCTGAAAGTCGTCGACCAGCAGCGCCGCGACCGCCGGCTCAGCGCCTACATCCGGCTCATCCCGCAGGTACTGCGGATCATCGGCCAGCACCTCGACGACCTTGAAAGCATCGACCGGCAGCAACTCGACGAGATCAGCGCCGAACGGGAACGACTCACCGGGACGCTGCAGAGCGCCGAAGACCACCTGAGGGAGGCCCAACTCGCGGCGACCGCAGTGCGAGCCACCCTCGCGAAGGCCATCAAAGCCAAGCTGAAGCAGGTTTCTGACGAGTTCGACGCCCTCGACCAGGCGTATGGCGGGTACGGCGGCGCCCTCGACTTCCCCGAACCAGAACCACCAGCAGACCCGCAGAAGCCTTGGCAGTGGGCGATCACCCCACGGTGGCGACGCGGCGAAGGGAAACCACTGTCGTCGTACCAGCTGCGCGGCAACACCGCCCAGATGGACGACAAAGCCGTCAAACTCGTCTGCGCGGCCGCGCTTGCCGGCTCGCAGGACCGGCCGCTGCTGCTCGTCCTCGACGAACTCGGACGCAACCTCGGCTCTGCGCACCGCCGTGACGCGGTCGCCCTGTTCGAGAACATCGGCCGGGACCGGGCGATCAGCGTCGTCGGCGCCCTGCAGGACGACATGGAACGGTACGCCGTCGGCTCCTCCAGCCTGTACATCAAGCTACGGCGAACCTCGGACGCATACGCCTACAACCAGGCACCCGTCGTCGTCGGCAGCGAGTCCGAAACAGCCCGCGTCGAGCTGCTCAGCATGTGGATGACCTCCTACCGCGGGGAGACACAAGCGTGACGATCCCAGGCGGCTCCGCATCCGACAACGCCGTCCCGGACGCAGAACCGGATCGTGAAATCGTGCTGACCTGGATCACTGACTATCCCGGACTGGTCGTGTACGCGCCGCTACCAGCCAGTGGCCGGTATCCACGCGACCGGAACGGCGACCCGTACTACCGCAGCGTGCGGCTGCGGGCCGAAAACCCCGGTCAGCCGCCGCGCCGGCCCGCCGGCCTGCTTTCCGACACCGACTGGGCGTGGATGACCCGCAGCGAACACGCCTGGCGGCAGGTCGCCGACAAGTTCGGCGCCCAAGCCGAGACGATCGTGTTCGCCCTCGCCCGGGCCGCGTGCGTCACCATCGGCTACGACCTGAAAGGCAGCCGGCCAGCACCGAGTCCGAAGCGGGTGTACCCGCACCCCGACCTCTCTGCCGCAGAGAAGTACCGCCGCGCAGTCCGCCGCGACCAGCGGTCCACCCTGCAGTCCCGCGCCGCCGAACTCGCCGCCGACCTGCGCGATGAATGGCCCGGCGTCGCCCAAGCCCTGCACACCACCGAACACCCGGACCGGCTCGGCTGGGCAGTCACCGCCGCAACCGATCTGACCGCCGGCGTCGTCCACAACTCCGTCCGCGCCTTCGTGCAAACCCACGCGGGAAGCACCAAAGCCCGCGATGACGTTCAGCGGCTGCTGACCGAGCTCGGATTCGAACCCGACGCCCTCGCTGCACTCGGCCTATCCCGCAGCCCATACATCGGCATCGGCGGCCCGGTCCGGCTGCAGGTCTCAGATGCCGTCATCGATCTTTCCCCGCTGCCTGGCCCGCATGACATCCGGCTCAGCCCTCAGCACACGATCTCCATCGACATACGCCGCGGGACGGGGCCGCTTCTGATCATCGAAAACCGGCAGGCCGCCGAAACGCTATGCGATATCGACGCGGGCGTGCCGGTCATTTGGTGCCACGGCCAGCCACCAGAGCCCGTCCTCAACCTGATTGCCGAAGCAGCAGTGCAGGCCTCGTCAACACTGATCTGCACCGACGCCGACCTTGGCGGAGTGCGTATCGCCGCGAGAATCCACGACCACCTCGCCGCAGAGTTGACAGTCCACGTCATCGACGTCGGCGCTGCACGGCACCAACCCGGCCGGGCTTTCTCCGCTCACAGCCGGGCACATCTGGAACCGTTCGCGACCCGGAACGATCAGATCGGAGCCTTTGCCCGCAACTGCCTGGATCGTGGCTACGCCATCGAACAGGAGGCGACCGTGAAAGCAGCGCTGACCGAAGCACTGGATCGGATTCGACGAAACTGACGGCGGCGCAGCCCGCAGTGCAGTCACTCGATGCGAATCGATCGACGACGGCACGAAGCCACTCGCCCACTCGCTCCACACCCACAACATCCTGCCGCAGATGGCTACAGCCGCCATGGCTGGCGTCGGTGGAACGCAGGGCAAGGTGACCTGACCAAAGGCTCCGCATCGTGCCGTAGCGTGGGGACAGCAAATTAGAGGGACTTCCCCCGGCGATCCATGCTTGTGGTCTAGTGTTACGCAACGTAGTTCGCTACTGTTGGCGCATGAACACCCATTTCGAATATGGGTGCTACGTAGACGTGTCTCGGACACGTTAACGCCCACGGGTGTCAGCGATGGCGTTCGGTGGGGTTTCCGCTGTTCGGCGCTGATGCGGTATCGCTTGCGGTCGATAAGTCGGCGTGGGGGTTGGGATCGAATGGATGCCCAGCGCGCCGCCGATGGCGCAGCTGACCAGGGCATCGTGTTCAAGTAGGGCGTCAACCACTGCGTGGGGGTCGGTGTGCGGCATGCCGAGGTGTTCGGCGAGCTGCCGGATGGCCTTGGCTTCGTGGATGTAGACAATGCGTGGCCGGGTGGTGCCGGCCGGGACCGCGCTGCGGAAACCGTGACGGCACCGGTAGGCGGCGTGGCTGTTGACCCAGTGCGAGTCGAGGATCCGGCCGCACTCCTGGCAGCGGATCAGTCCGGTGAGTAGGTAGCGTCCGCTCGACCCGTCGGCGGGTGCCGGCAGGGCGTTGGTCTGCTGTGCGGCGACGAAATCGTGTTCGCTGACCAGCGGCGGATGCGCAAGGTCCCGGGAGATGACCCACTGTTGCATCAGGTTCCAGCGGCGTACCTCCGATTGACCGAGCAGGTCATCGGCGGCGTCGAGGGGGCCGCGGTCGGTGTGCTGCCGGTTCCAGACCTGCCGGCCGGTGTAGCGAGGGTTGGCCAGGATCGATGCCACCGTGCGTAGCGTCCATCCGGCGCCGCTGCGGTGCCGGTTTCGGCCGGGGTCGACGCTGGACGGGCAGGGCACGTGCCGGTCGTTGAGGTCGCGGGCGACTCCGGCGACGCTGCGCCCGGTGAGGCGCTGGGCGAACATCCACTGGACATGCGGAGCGGTGGCAGGGTCGGGTTCCAGCCGGTGGGCCACGCGTCCCCACTTGGCGTGGGCCCGGTTCGGGTGCGGTCCTGCCGCGACCAGTCGGTAACCGTACGGTGGTCGGCCGCCGAGGTGGCGGCCTTGCTCGATGACCTGGGCCCGCATGGCGGCCTTGGCGCGGAACCGCGAGCGTTGGACCTCTCGTTTGGAATGCACGCCGAGCAGGGCCAGCAGCGACAGGTGAAGGTCGTTGCTGGCGTCGACCGGGCCGTTGAGCTCGGGCAGCCACAGCTCGACGCCGTAGAGTTTGAACAGCGGCGCGAGGTCGCGGAACTGGTTGCCGTAGAAGGCTCGTTCGAACTCTCCTATTACCACCGCGTCGAATCCGCGGTCGGGGTCGGCGAGGGCTGCCAGCAGTCGCGCGGCTTGCGGGCGGCGCGGCCAGGGCAACTGCCGGGAATGGCCTACGTCGAAGAATTCGGCCACGATGACGCCTCGGCCGTCGATCACGTCTTCGGCGAAGTCGCGCTGCCAGCGCGCCGACGACAGCTGGTCCTGGAATTCCCGGGTCGACATCCGGCCGTAGAACGCGAAGCGGATGCCCAGGGGATGTGGTGTTATCGGGCGCCGCTTCCGTGGGCGGCGTCGCCGGTTCGGCTGCCGTATCCACCAGCCGAGCAGGTCGGGGGCGTCGAGCTTCGCCGAGTCCTGCACCAGGACCTCCCACACTGAGGTTTGCAGTTACTCATCTCGATATTGGTGGACAACGACGCAGGGGTTGGCTGGACTCGGCCCCGCACACAGACCTGTTGGCTCGACTGGTAGGGCAACCGCCGGTCGAGTGGGGCGCGTTCTGTCGATCTCGTAGTGGTTGAAGATCCTTATGATCACCCGTGGCACATGCCCGGTCACGGTCGATCTTGGTCTTGTCCAGGGGAGGACGCGGTCTTCGCCGACCTCTCGGGGAGGCAAGCCGATCGACACCGCCATCGGCCTTGCGTGCGTAGCCCATGAATGTGTGCCTATGCGGTGTCACCGCACGGTGAGCGGAGGCCTTGACGAAATCTTGACGGTACGCCGCATCGGTCGTTGAGACGCCGGTCGGAGCATGAATGGCGTAAGGCACGGAAGCGAGGTAGGGAGACGGCGATGATGGGCTACGGCTGGGGTATGGGGATGGGCGGTTGGATCTTCATGGCCCTGTTCTGGATCGTGGTTGTCGGGCTGATCGTCTGGGGCGTCGGCGTTCTGCTGCCCCGGGGCCGTTCGGAGCAGGGTGGCCGGCCGGAGCGGCCGGAGGAGATCCTCGACCGTCGGTTCGCCCTCGGCGAGATCGACGTCGAGCAGTACCGGCGGGCACGCGAGGACCTGGCGGCGGCCCGTTCGGCCCGGAGGTGAGGACGATGAGGCACAAGCGGGCGGCGCTGGCCGCGGCGATCGTCGCGGCGGTGACAGCGGTGACCACCGGGGCAGCCTGGGCGGCGGCCGATCCATCACCCCCGAACTGGAACATGATGGGCGGCCACTCCGGCCCCGGCATGATGAGCGGCGCAAGCATGATGGGCGGTTCCTACGGCCTGGCCGGTGACGGGCAGCGGGTGGAGTCGCTGGACCAGGCCCGTCAACGCGGGGCCGCGTTCGCCGACCGGCTCGGTCTGCGCGTCGGTGAGACGATGCAGTTCGCCAACGGCTACTACGCGGAACTGACCACAGAAGCGGGGCGCGGTGCCACGGAGGTGCTGATCGATCCGGGCAGTGGTGGGGTCAGCGTCGAGTACGGTCCGGCGATGATGTGGAACACCGGCTACGGGATGCACGCCCGCGCGACGACCGGGGCGGCGCGGGTGTCGGCGGCCGAAGCCACCACCATCGCCCAGCGCTGGCTCGACCGGCAGGGGAGGGGACTGGTTGCCGGCGAGGCCGATGAGTTCCCCGGGTACTACACCCTGCACACGCTGCGGGACGGAAGGCCGGTCGGGATGATGTCGGTGAACGCGTACACCGGCGCGGTGTGGGATCACACGTGGCACGGGACGTTCGTCACCATGAGCGAGGAATAGGTGCCATGCGGGTTGACGGGGTGGAGCCGGGCGCCGGGGGCGCCCGGTTCCGCGCGCTGGTGGTCGACGACGAGCCACCCCTGGTGCAGGTCGTCTCCGGCTACCTGACCCGGGAGGGCTTCGACGTGGTCACCGCCGCAGACGGCAACGCCGCCGTGGAGTCGGCCCGCGACACCGAGCCGGACGTGATCGTGCTGGACCTGATGCTGCCCGGTATCGACGGCGTCGAGGTGTGCCGGCGTGTCCGGGCGTTCAGCGACGCGTACATCATCATGCTCACCGCCAAGAGCGACGAGGTGGACAAGTTGGTGGGGTTGTCGGTCGGGGCCGATGACTACCTGACGAAGCCATTCTCACCCCGGGAGCTGGTCGCCCGGGTGCGCGCCATGCTTCGCCGCCCGCGTACGCCTTCGGCCGTACCGGAGACCCAGGTCCGCCGATTCGGCGACCTGGAGATCGACGTGGCCGGGCGGGAGGTCCGCGTGCGCGGCCAGGATGTTGAGCTGACGCGCACCGAATTCGACCTGCTCGACGCGCTCAGCGCGCAGCCCCGGGTGGCGTTCAGCCGGCGGCAGTTGCTGGACCATGTCTGGGGCGGCGACTGGTACGGCGACGAGCACGTCATCGACGTGCACGTCGGTAACCTGCGTCGCAAGCTCGACGACGACGCCACCCAGCCGCGCTACGTCCGCACCGTCCGTGGCGTCGGCTACCGGATGGGTCCGGGCTGATGCGGCCCGGACTGCGAACCGACCGGCTCTCGACCCGGCTGTTCATCGCGCAGTCGCTGATCGTGGCTGCCGGGGCGGTCACCCTGGTGCTGGTGGCGTTCGCCGTCGCGCCGGCCCTGTTCCGCAGTCACCTGCACCGCATGATGGGCATGTCCGCCGGCATGACCCAGGATCTCGAGTCCGCCCTGATCGCCACGCTGCTCGTCGCGCTCGGTGTGGCGGTTGGCGCCGCTCTGGTGACGTCGTTGGCGGTGAGCTGGTTCATCACGCGGCGGTTGGCCGGTCCGCTGTCCGAACTCTCCGGAGTCGCGACCCGCGTCGCCGACGGTGACTACGACGCGCGGATGCCGCCGAGCCGGCTGGGAGCGGAGCTCGCCGCGGTGGATGACGCGTTCAACCGGATGGCCGCCACGCTGCAGAACACCGAACGGCGCCGGCTGGAGCTGCTCGCCGACCTCGCACACGAGCTGCGTACCCCGATCGCCACCGTCGACAGCTTCCTCGAGGGCATCGAGGACGGTGTCATCCCCGCCATCCCGGATACGTGGCGGACGCTTCGCGATCAGACCAGGCGGCTGGACCGCCTGGCCGATGATATCCACGGCCTCTCGCGGGCGGAGGAACGCCGGGCCGACCTGCGGGTCGAGCCGCTGGACGTCGACGTGGTCGTTGACGAGGCGGTTCGCGCCGCAGCCGCCGGTTACGCAGACAAGGGCGTCGTCCTCGAACACCGGGCCGGTCCCGCGCCGGCGCGGGCGCTCGCCGACCCCGACCGGCTGCGCGAGATCCTCGACAACCTGCTCGGCAACGCGCTCCGCCACACTCCCACCGGCGGAAGCGTCACGATCACCACCAGCTCCAGCGCCAGAGAGGCGGCCATCGCGGTCGCCGACACCGGCGAGGGCATCGCCGCCGAGCACCTGCCACACGTGTTCGATCGGTTCTACCGGGCCGACCCGGCCCGCAGCCGGACTACCGGGGGTAGCGGCATCGGGCTGACCATCGCCCGCGCCCTGGCCCAGGCCCACAGCGGCCGGCTCTCGGCCGCCAGCGCCGGCATCGGAGCCGGTGCCACCTTCACCCTCACCCTGCCCGCAATGCCGGCCCGCTGAGTTGCCGGCACGCAGGCGGGGGAAGCATGTGACGTGCGCCCGATCACACGTACGCGGGGATGCGGTCGGGTGCGTCTCCCACGCGACCGACGCCCCGCCCCTACTGAAGCCCGGGCCCGTTCTTCAGCGAATCTTCATGGTCTTCGGACGGGTCTTCCGCCGACTTCGCGTCATTGTTGGTGGGGGCGGAAGGTCACCCTGAACCCTGCCAGGACAGGGGCCCTCGGCCAGCAAGTTGATCAACGATGAGAAGGTGGACGCAGCCGATGAGCAGGACGTCGCAGCCGACGCGACCGAGCAGCAGATCCGGCTCCGCGCGTAAGGCGCAAGCCGGCGAGCCGCAGTCCGGGCCGACCCGGAAGATCGTCGTGACGGCGCTGGCCGCGCTGGCCGTCCTCTCCGCCGTGGTGGTGTTCGTCCTGCGGGACCAGGGCTCCTCGGCTGACCACGGCGCGGCGGGTACCGGGCACGACGGGTTCGGGCACGTGCACGGGGTTGCGACCGACCCGGGCAGCGGGGCCCTGTACGTCGCCACCCACGTCGGGCTGTTCCGCGTCGACGACGCGCACACCGCCGTGCGGGTATCGAAGGACGCCCTGGACCTGATGGGCTTCACCGTGGTCGGCCCCGGGCATTTCCTGGCCTCCGGCCACTCCGAGGACGGCCCGGCCAACGTAGGTCTGATCGAGTCGACCGACGGTGGGGTGACCTGGCGGGCGAAGTCGCTTTCCGGCGCGGCGGACTTCCACGGGCTGCAGGCCGCCCACGGCTCGGTGTACGGCTACAACTCCACGGATGGTGCGTTCATGGTGAGCGTCGACCAGCGGACCTGGGAGCAGCGGTCCCGGGTGGCGATGGGGGAGTTCGCGGTCAGCCCGACCGATGCGCAGAGCATCCTCGCGGTGGGGCGCGACGGGCTGCAGCGCTCCACCGACGGCGGCCGGAGCTGGCAGACGGTCGCGGGCGCTCCCGCTGTCGGCCTACTCGCCTGGGACCGCACCGGCGTGTGGGGGGTGGCCCAGGACGGAGCGATCTGGTCCTCGACCGATGGCGGGCAGCAGTGGCAGCGCCGCGGAGCGGTGCCGGGGCAGCCGCACAGCATCGCCACCGACAAGGGCACGCTCTTCGCCGCGCTCGCCGGTGACCGGGTCGTCGCCACCACCGACGCGGGCGCCACCTGGACCGACCGGTACGTGCCGCAGTGAGGTCGCCGGGCCGCTACCGTGGCCACAGCGGGTGCTCGCTGGCACTCAGGGTCCGGCGACGGCCGGCAGGTCGGTACGCCGGCAGAGTTGGTGCAGGTCACCTATCTTCGCCACCATGAGTGACGACGAGAAGCAGCGCCGCGTCTGGGACCGGCACGCCGCCGGCTACGACCGGCAGATGGCCTTCATCGAACGCCGCTTCCTGCGCGACACCCGGGAGTGGATCTGCCGGCAGGCCACCGGCGCCACCCTCGAGGTCGCCATCGGCACGGGGCGAAATCTGCCCTACTACCCGGACAGCGTACGGATCACCGGGGTCGAGTTGAGCCCGAGGATGTTGGAGATTGCGGGCCGGCGGGCCACCGAACTGGGCCGGGAGGTCGACCTGCGGCCCGGTACCGCCCACGACTTGGACTTTCCCGATGCCACCTTCGACACCGTCGTCTGCACCCTCTCACTCTGCGCCATCCCGGACGACCACCGCGCGGTCGAGGAGATGATCCGGGTCCTGCGCCCCGGCGGTCTGCTCCTGCTGGCCGACCATGTGGTCGGCGCCAATCGTCCCGTTCGGGCGATTCAACGCCTCATCGAACTGGTCAGCGTTCCGGCGGCCGGTGAGCATTTCCGGCGGCGTCCCATCCGTGACGTGGCCGCGGCCGGTCTGCACATCGAGCAGCATCAGCGCTTCGCCGCTGGTGTGATCGAACGCCTCGCAGCCAGTAAGCCGGCCGGCACGTGAGGGAGATTCCCGCCCTGCCCAACTTGTCCGTCGAGGGGTTCCGCCCTGACCAGCAAGGGTGCCAGCGGCGGCCTCAGCCGGTCAGGGAGATCGACACCTGCTGGCCTCCGCCGATGGTCTGCGGCGGCTGTCTCGCCACGTGAACGGTGACCGGTGCCGCGTTGCAGGGTGAGGCGATGAGGGCGAGGGCGCTGCCGGTGGCCGTGACGTGCAGCTGGTGGCCGCGGTAGGTGATCAGGGTGTGCAGCCGGGTGATCTCGTGCGGTAGGCGGGGGTTGAACCAGAGGGCGTCCTGCCGGGTCTCGATTCCCAGGTAGCAGCGTTCGGCCAGGTCGAGGGTTCCGGCCATGGCGCCGAGGTGGATGCCCTCCCGGGTGGTGCCGCCCTGGGTGTCGCGGATGTCGGCGGCCAACGCGTCGGTGAAGTTTCCGAAGGAGGCGGTCCGGTTGGTGCGGGCCTGCACCCAGGCGTGCACCACCCTGCTCAACGTCGATCCGTGGCTCGCCCGGTGCAGGTAGAAGCCGGCGGTGCGGGGCAGGGCCTCCGGTGGCCAGTGGTACCCCAGGCCGGCGAGCAGCTCGCGCAGTTCCTCGGCGGAGAGCAGGTAGAGCAGCATGAGCACGTCCGCCTGCTTGCCGATGCGGTAGCGGTTGGGGGAGTCCCCTTCGGCGGCGAGGATGAGGTCGAGCCGGCCGATGTTCCCGTACCGGCGGCGGTAGGCGTCGAGGTCGAGTTCCGCGAGGTCGGCGTAGCCGTCGAACTGGCTGATGATCCGGTCGTCGTGCCACGGCACGTACATCCTGGTGGTGATCTCGGCCCACCGCGCCAGCTCGCCGTCGTCGATGCCGAGCCGGTCGGGCAGGCTCGTGCCGTCTCGGCAGGCCAGCAGGTCGACCACCGCGAGGGCCTGGCGTAGCAGCCACACCGTCATCACGTTGGTGTAGGCGTTGTTGTCCAGGCCGGGTGCCTCGCGGTCGGGGTAGCCGTCGTGGAACTCGTCCGGGCCCATCACGCCGGTGATCTCGTACCGTCCGGTGCGCGGGTTGCGCCGCGCCAGGTCGGCGAAGAACCGGGCCGTCTCCAGGATCAGCTCCCCGCCATGCGTACGCAGGAAGTCCAGGTCCCCGGTGGCCTGGTGGTACTGCCACACCGAGTACGCGACCGCCAGGCCGACGTGCCGTTGCCGCGCCGACCGGTCCCGCATCCACCGGCCGGTACGGGTGTTGAACAGCTCCCTCGGCGTCTCCTCCCGGCCGTCGCTGCCGGACTGCCACGGGAACATCGCCCCCCGGCAGCCGATCGCGGCCGCGGCCCGCCGCGCGGCGTCGAGGCGACGCCACCGGTAGAGCAGCAGCGCGCGGCTGGCCTCGGGCAGGTGCAGCGCCAGCACCCGGTGGACGAAAACCTCGTCCCAGAAGACGTGACCCCGGTACCCCTCGCCGTGCAGGCCGCGCGCACCGACGCCGGCGTCGAGGTCGGTGACGTTCGGCGAGGTGGCGACCAGCAGGTGGAAGGTGTGCAGGTTGAGCTCCAGCGATGGCCAGGGATGGTCCGTGTGCAGCTCGATGTGGCTGCGTTCCCACAGCCGCCGCCACGCGCGGACCTGCTCACCGAGCAGTTCGGCGAAGGAGCCGGCCCGGGCCGCCGCGTCCCGGGACGCGGCGGCAGGTTCCGTGACCGCCCGGTCCTGGGAGGTGTGGTGGGCGGCGATCTTCTCCACGCGCAGCGGCTGGCCCGCGCGCACCGCGACCGTCCAGGTCTCCTGCGGACGACCGGGCAGCATGTCCACGCGCCGTTGTGCGTCCACGCGGACGCCGGCTTGGAACAGCCGGGTACGCACGGCGGTCGCGACCTCGACCCGGGACTGGGTCGTGCTGACCCGCAGCCACAGTCCGTCGTCGCCGTCTCGTCCCTGCCCGTCCGGGCGCAGGTGCCGGCCGGCCAGCGGCCCGTACTCGGCGACCTGCCGGTTGGCGACCCGACCGTCGATGCCCGAGCGCACCTGCAGCGTGCCCGACCAATTCTCCGGCACCAGCGTGGTCTCCAACGCGGACAGGTGCGGCGTCGCCATCGAGACGAGCATGCGCGACACCATGGTGGTGGCTCGGCCCGAACCGTCGACATGCCGGTAGCGGCGGTGCAGCACCCCGGCTCGCAGGTCGAGCGTCTGCCGGTGCTCGCTGACGCCGCGCGCGTCCGGTCTCACCCACCGCTCTCCGGGCCGTCGCCAGCGCAGCGTCAGCCAGTTCGGCAGGTTGACCAGGCTCTCGTCCTCATGGACGTGCTCATGCAGTCGCGTCCGCAGCCGGTTGAAGATCGCAGCGGCGTAGGTGCCCGGGTAGTGGCTGCGGCCGGCATCGGCCTCCGGTGCCGCGCCGCGGGTGGCCAGGTAGCCGTTGCCGATCGTGCACAGCGTCTCGCGGATCCCCTCCGTCGCGAGGTCGACGCCGGTGTAGTCGAGAAGCCAGCCGGCGTGCTCGGCGCCGGCCGTCGACGCCGGCTGCCACCATCGGCGTCGCATCGCCTGTTCGTCGACCGTCACGTACGCCAGACCGCGCAGCACCGGTTCCGCGCCGTGCGCCCGCAGTTCGGCCGCTGCCCAGGCCCCGCCGTACGCGATACCCACGACCAGCCCGAACCCGCCGCGACAGGCGGCCTGCACCCCCGCCGGCGCGCAATGCACCACCGCGGTTCGCGCCGGATGCACCCCGAGCAGCCTTGCCGCCTGCAGCAGGACCGCCGGGTCCGGCAGCCGCGCCGTAACCTCCTGGCCGTCTAGCACGAGGTCGGTCAGCTGGTCGATGCCGAATCCGTTGCCAGGCCGGCCGATGACTCCGGACGTCAGCCCCGACCGGCGCAGCGACCCGAGCAGGCTCTGCGCCTCCGCGACCATCACCGCAGTCGGCGGCCCCCAGGTGGCCGGTGGGTTGTGCTCCGACACCGCTGCCAGGTCGAACAGGACCGCGTCGAGACGTTCGAGGGGCAGGCGAAACCTGTCAGCACCGCAGCTGTCTCGCGCGTCGATGCCACTGTCGCCGCAAGTAGTCACCACCCGCCTCCACGAGCCTTCGGGTGAGGAGGCCCGCCCGGCAGGAGCCGCAGACCTTCCAGCGAGACCCTATCCGTGGCCAGGCCAGCCAGCGGCGGAATCGCTGAGATCCCACCGGCGCGCCGTCGCACCCGCGATGGTGAAGACCTGGGGCGTCGGCGCAGCGCCGCCCCAGCCGCTGATGTGCCGGGGCGGTGAGCGTGGCACCCGGCGGCCGCAGACAGGTTTCGGGAGGCGAGGCAGGTGCACCACGGCGGCGGGCAGCCCGGCCATGCCTGCGGCGGCGCCGGGACGCACCCGCAGCACGACAAGCACGCCGGCCACACCCCCGAGATGTTCCGCAGCCGGTTCTGGGTGTGTCTGGCGCTGACCATCCCGGTCGTCCTCACCAGCCGTCTAATCATGGACTGGCTGGGTTACTCGCTGGACTTCCCCGGTGTTTTGTGGGTTGGTCCGGTGCTCGGGTCGGTGGTGTTCTTCTACGGCGGTTGGCCGTTCCTCGTCGGCGCGGTCCGCGAGGTCCGCGACCGCGCCCCCGGCATGATGCTGCTGATCGGGATGGCCATCACCGTGGCGTACGTCGCCTCCGCGGCGACGAGTGTCGGCCTGTTCCGCCTGGACTTCTGGTGGGAGCTCGCCGCCCTGGTCACGATCATGCTGTTCGGCCACTGGCAGGAGATGAAAGCCATCGGCCAAGCCCGGGGGGCCCTGGCCGCGCTGGCCGCCCTGCTGCCCGATGAGGCCGAGCGGGTCGGCCCGGGCGGAGCCGTCGAGCGGGTGGCGGCGGCCGAGTTGCGGGTCGGCGACAGGGCGCTGGTCCGCCCCGGTGGACGCGTGCCCGCTGACGGGCACGTCGTCGAGGGCGGCGCCGAGCTGGACGAATCGATGATCACCGGCGAGTCGCGGCCGGTCCCACGTCGGGTGGGGGACCGGGTGGTCGCCGGCACCGTGGCCACCGACTCGGCGATCCGCGTCCAGGTCGACGCGGTGGGGGAGGACACCGCCCTGGCCGGCATCCAACGGCTGGTCGCGCAGGCGCAGGCAGCCGGTGGGCGGGCGCAGGCGCTGGCCGACCGGTTCGCCGCGTGGCTGTTCTACATCGCCACCGCCACCGCGCTGCTCAGCCTGATCGTCTGGTCCGCGCTCGGCCGGGTCGACCAGGCCGTCGTCCGTACCATCACCGTGCTGGTGATCTCCTGCCCACACGCCCTCGGCCTGGCGATCCCACTGGTCATCGCCCTGTCGACCAGCGTGGCGGCCAACTCCGGGATCCTGGTCAAGGACCGTCTCGCCCTGGAACGGATGCGCACCGTCGACGCGGTCCTGATCGACAAGACCGGCACCCTGACCAAAGGCCAGCACACCGTCACCGGCGTCGCCGCCGCCGACGGCACCAACGAGGACGAGGTGCTGCGCCTGGCCGCCGGAGTTGAGGCCGACAGCGAGCATCCCCTCGCCCGGGCCATCGTCGCCGCCGCCCAACGAGTCGGACCGGCAAGCGGCTCGGAGTTCCGGTCGCTGCCCGGCCGCGGGGTGCAGGCCACCGTGGCCGGGGCGGCATACGCGGTGGGCGGCCCGGCCCTGCTGCGGGAACTGCACGCCGACGTCCCTGCCGAACTGCGCCAGGCCGAGCAGGCGTGGTCGGCGCGCGGCGCCGCCGTGCTCTACCTGGCCCGCCTCGACGGCCCGCCCCAGCTGCTCGGCGCGCTGGCGCTCGAGGACGAGGTACGCCCGGAGGCCCGACAGGCCATCGCCGAGCTGCGCCAACTCGGAATTCGGAAGATCGCGATGATCACCGGTGACGCCCGCCCGGTCGCCGACGCGGTCGCCGCCGATCTCGGTTTCCGTCCCGGCGAGGACGAGGTCTTCGCCGAGGTGCTACCCGCCGACAAGGACGAGATCGTCGCCGGCCTGCAACAGCGCGGCCACCGGGTGGCGATGGTCGGCGACGGCGTCAACGACGCCCCCGCCCTCGCCCGCGCGGACGTCGGACTGGCCATCGGCGCCGGCACCGACGTGGCCATCGAATCCGTCGGCGTCGTCCTCGCCTCCTCCGACCCGCGTGGCATCTCCGCCACCGCCCGCCTGTCCAAGGCGTCCTACCGCAAAATGGTCCAGAACCTCGTCTGGGCCGCCGGCTACAACGTGGTGGCCATCCCCGTCGCCGCGGGCGTCTTCGCTTGGGCCGGTGTGGCACTCAGCCCGGCCGCCGCCGCCGTGCTCATGTCCGCCTCGACCATCGTCGTCGCCCTCAACGCCCAGACGCTGCGCTGGGTGCACCTCACACCACAGGACCACTGAAGACGCATGTCAGTCCTGTCAGTCGCTGGCGCTGGCAACGGTCGCCCCGCTGACCGTCACGGCGCGGTAGGGACGCGTCCGGGGGAGGTTGAGGGCCCAACCGGACCTCGGTCGTCCTCAGTGCCGACCCAGTCAGTAGCGGTCCTTGAGGATCTTCTTCATCTGTGTGATCTCTTCCTCCTGTGACTTCACGATCTGGTCGCAGAGCTCGATGATCTCGGGGTCGGTGATATCTGATTCCTGGCAGACCAGCACGGCCCGGGAGTGGTGCGGGATCATCGACTTCAAGAAGCCCTCGTTACCCACGAACGGCTCGGTGCGCACGGCAGCGAATCCGCCGATGAAGACAGCAGCGAACGCGATGTACAGCATGATGTTGAGACGCTTGTTGGTGAACATGCTGCTCATGACGCCCATCATGATCACGCCCATGATCGACACCATGATCAGTGACATGTAGAAGTTGCTCAGGTTGAGGTAGAAGTCGCCGAAGCGGCGGATCTGCGACAGGGTCAGGACGAACATGACGACCAGACTCACCGCCAGGACGACACCGAACCGAACATAGTTCTGCTTCATCGCTCCTCCGGAGTGGACAGCGTGGTGAGCATCGGGCAAGGGCCCTCAGTACCCGGGTAGACCAGATCCAACCGACGCAACTCTCACCACGCTTCGTCGAGGCGTCCCACCAGCGGATGACATCTTCTGGGTGAGGACGCATCGGGCGGGCATGGGTCCTAACGTGCGGGGGTGGACAGCGTTCACCTGCCCCGCCGGCTGCTGCTCGCCGGACTCGGCTCAGCTGCAGTGGCAGCCGTTGCCGGCTGCGAGTCGCACCGCGCCACATCCTCGACGCCCCGGCCAACGAGCAGCCCACGGCCGACCGGCGCATCGCGCGGAGCCGGGGCGGCGCTGCGGCGAAAGATCGCCAGCCTGCTCGTGGTCGGCTTTCGCGGCGCCCAAGCCCCGAACTGGATCATCAAGGCGGTGCGGGACGGTCTGGGCGGTGTGATCCTCTTCGACCAGGACCTGGAGAGCAAGTCGGTGCGTAACATCCGCTCGCCCGAGCAGGTTACGGGCCTGGTGAATACCCTGAAAAGCGCCTCGCCCGGCCGGCTCATCGTCTCCATCGACCAGGAAGGTGGCCGTACCGCCCGCCTCAACCCGAGCAACGGCTTCCCGGCGACCAGGTCGGAGGCCGAGATCGGCGCGGAGAACTCCACGTCGGCGACCGGCGACTGGGCGCGAGGACTGGTGGCGGGGCTGACGCGGATCGGGGTCAACCTGAACTACGCCCCGGTCGTCGACCTGAACATCAACCCCGACAGCAGGGCTATCGGCAAGCTGGGTCGCAGCTTCTCGGCCGACCCGGACGTGGTCGTCAGCAACGCCACGGAGGAGATCCAGGCGCACCGGGCGGCTGGTGTGAAAACCTGCCTGAAGCATTTTCCCGGATCGGGTAGCGCCGCCGGAAACACCGATTTCGAGGTCGTCGACGTCAGCGACACCTGGCAGGTAAAGGAACTCGAACCGTTCCAACGGCTGATCCAGGCCGGCCTCGCCGACTCCGTCATGGCCGCCCACGTGCTGAACAAGCAGCTCGACCCGGCGTACCCGGCGTCGCTGTCAGCCGCGACCGTGACCGATCTGCTGCGCGGCCGGCTCGGCTGGCGCGGGCCGGTGGTCAGCGACGACATGCAGGCGGTCGCCATCACCGACCGGTACGGTGCCGCCGAGGCGGTCGCCCTGGCGTTGCAGGCCGGCCTCGACCTGCTCGTCTTCGCCAACCAGCAGGTACACAACGAGAGAGTCGTCGAGGAAACAGTCGACACGATCACCAATCTCGTCCGGGCCGGGCGCATCACCGAGGACCGCATCGACCAGTCCGTCGCGCGAGTGGATTCCCTCCGCCCGAAACGCTGACCGAGGTGCTCCGGGCACGCTCCAACCCGTGTGCGTGCTCGCGGCACAACATGCGTCGGCTACTACCTCATGATAGTAGAAGTGGGTGAGGAGACGGCTGGATCGGCAGACGCCGGACCCGACGATGGGCTTGTCACGTGCCGGGTGAGGGTCCGGTAAGGCAGGGCACCCTCTGATTTCGGCCCAAGATCTCGCACAGTGCCTGACGGCGAGCGGCGAAGGGAGACAGCACCGGCCGGCGGGGCCCCGGATGGCCGAGCGCTCGGTGAGCAGCTTGGGAGTCAGCAGCGCGGAGGGAAGCGGAATGTACGCAGGGGCAGCGAGCATGGCCTTGGTGGCCGCGCTCATTGTCGGCGGTCTGTACCTGGCCCACCGGGCTTTGGCGATCGCTGCCTCACCGCTGGGGAGCGTGCCCTTCCAGTCCGGGTGGCAGCCTGAGGAGCACGCGTTGTCGCGCTACCACGTTCGGTGGTACCTGGCCACGCTGCTCTTTCTCGCGTTCGACGTGGAGATGCTGTTCATGTACCCGTGGTCGGTGGTCGTCGCCCGGCTCGGGGCCACAGCGATCGTCGAGATGTTCGTCTTCCTCGGGGGAGTCTTCCTTGCGGTGCTGTGGGCCTGGCGGGAAGGCGCGCTGCGATGGGTCTGAGCGACGCGGTGAGTCGGCTCGCCGTCCGGCACGCGCACGTGCTTGTAGCAGAGGCGCCGGGGCACTGGGTGACCCGGGCCGCGGTCGAGCGCCACGTCCTGGCGCGCGGCTGGCGGCTGGCTTTGTCCCCGGCAGAGGCCGACATCCTGGCCGTCTGCGGCCCACCGCCCTCGCAGCTGGCGGAGCCGCTGCACCGGCTGTGGGAGCAGATGCCCGGCCCGCGGGCTCGCATCGATGTCGAATCCCCGCATGCCGTCCCGCCCGCCCTCGTCCTAGCGCAGGAAGATCTGCTCGACCTCAACCGGCAGCGGACCGACAGCCAGGACCGGTCATCCGGCCACACCGCGATCGGCCATGCCCACACCGGCGACCAGCTGCCCCACGAACGGCACGCGCCACAGGAGCACGCCGACCACACCCCGGAGCGCCGCCATGGCGGCGGACAGCAGGACGAGGCGGCCCATGAGCCGCACGCCGACCACGGCAACGGCGCCGACTCCGCGGGAAGCCAGGAACGTCCACACCGCGCAGCGCCGGCGCATGAGGGGCACGGCCACGTCGGCCACGAGGAACCGCCACGCGGCGGCGGTGAGCACGCCGACGACGACGGCGGCCAGGGGCATGGCGATCACGGCCACACCGAGCATGGCGACCACGACCAGAAGGCGGCCCGTGGGCAGGCGGGTCATGGTGGTGGTGCGGCGCACCCCGGGCACGAGGACCTGCCCTCTGAGGGCCACGGCGACATGAGCCATGCCGGGCACGCCGCCCACGCCGATTCTGAAGACGTCCATCACAAGGGGATGGGGCAGTCTTCCCACGGCGCAATGACGCACGAGGGCCACGGCGGAATGGAGCATGGCGGCATGGCCCACGGCGGCATGGAGCACGGGGGTATGGACATGGCCCCCGGCGGTATCCCGCTCGCCTCCGGCGGTGAGGACCGCGACGGCTTGGAGATGGACTTCCTGCACCTGCGACTTGGCCCGGTCCTGGCGTACTGGCCGGCGGGCCTCGTCCTGCGGTGCACCCTTCAGGGTGATGTCATCGTCGATGCGGAGACCAGCCTCGTCACCGCGACCGATCCCGCCGCCGAGCCGGAGCGCCGGTACGCGCCGGAGGACCTGCGCCGGTTCGCCGCCAGACGCTGCGACAACGCCGCCAGCCTCCTGGGCCTCGCCGGCTGGGGTGATGCCGCCTCCCGCGCTCGGCGTATCCGTGACGCCCTGCTGTTCACCGATGACCGTGACGGGCCAGCAGGGGAACTCGAACGGCTGCGCCGCGTGGTCGGCCGGTCGTGGTGGCTGCGGCGCTCACTGCACCGCATCGGGCCACTGGATGCGGACGACCTCGCCCGCCGGGGTCTGCCGGCCACCATGGCAGGCGACGTGCGTGACCGGCTGCTGGCCATGCTCAATCACGCGGCGAACAGTATCGGCGGCCAGCGGCCCGCTGGCTCGTCGCTCGGCGTACCCGTCGACGCGATCCCTGATCTCGTACGCGGGTGGGACCTCGCCACCGCCCGCCTCATCGTCGCCAGCCTCGACCTCGACCCCCTCGTCACGGACCGCGAGGTGAGTCATGCCTGACGTCACCGTGCTCCCCGCCGGCTGGGCGCTGGCCGCCGCAGCACTGCTCGGACTGTTGGCGGCCGCGGCCGCCGCCTTTGACGGGTTCCTGGCCTCATGGGCATCCGGCGCAAGCTCCTCAGGGCTGAGTCAGCCGTTCGGTGAGGTGGCCCGGCTGATGCGCCAGCGGCGGCGGACCACGGTAGCGGGGGACAGCCTGCTGTGGCGTATCGGCGGGGCGGGACTGCTGTTCATGGCGTTGATGATCATCACGGTGGTGCCGCTGGGGCGGTGGACGCTGTTCAACCTCGATGTGGGGGTGATCTGGTTCAACGCCATGGACGTTCTGGCGTGGGCGTTCGTGTGGCTGACCGGCTGGGGTGCCAACTCGGCCCACTCCCTGATCGGCGGTTACCGGTTCCTCGCCCACGGCCTGGCCTACGAACTGCCGCTGATGTTCGCGCTCGTGGCACCCGCAGTAGGTGCGTCGAGCCTGAACGTCGGGACGATCGCCGCCGCCCAGCAGGGCCTCTGGTTCGTCGTCTGGATGCCGGTGGCCTTCCTCGTCTTCTGCCTGGGCGTCCTCGCGATCGCCGTCTGGGGACCCTTCTCCCCGGCCCTCGGCGCCGACGTGGCCGGCGGTGTGACCGCCGAACTGTCCGGCGTCGACCGGCTGCTGTTTCAGGGTGGCCGGTACGCGCTGCTCGCCGCCGGGGCCGCGTTCGCGGTGCCGATGTTCCTCGGCGGCGGCGCCGGCCCGCTGCTGCCCGACTGGGCCTGGGTGCTGATCAAGACCCTTGCCCTGCTGGCCGCATTGGTGTGGCTGCGCCGCCGCCTGCCCGCGGTACGACCGGACGTGTTCATGGAGGTCGGGTGGATCGTGCTGCTGCCCGCGGTGCTGCTGCAGGACCTGGTCGTCGCGGTCGTCGCCGTAGGGAGGGGCTGAGGTGGTCACCCACGTCGTGTTCTGGGCCCTGGCGGTTGTCGCCGTGCTCGCCGGCGCTGCGGTGTTCGTCGTCGACTCGATGGCCCGCGCCAGCTACGCGCTCGCCGTGTCGTTCATCGCCGTCGGTCTGCAGGTGCTGCTGATGCAGCAGAACTACGTCGGGGTGGTGACGATCCTGATGATGGTCATGGAGATGGCCGTCATGGCGGTCTACATGGTCATGTTCATGGGCATGAACCCGGCGCTGATGCCGATGAGCATGGTCCACGACAACCGGCACGCCCTGGCGGTGTCCATCGGCGTGTTCGTCCTGCTGGCCGCCGGGGTGCTGCTCGTGCCGTGGCCCACGCGGCGCGGTGCCCCGCCCGTCGACGTCACCGAGGCGTTGGGGGAGGAATTGATGGGTCCGAAGATGCTGGTCATGACCGGCGTTGGGGCGGTCATGGCGGTGACCATCGTCGCCGGCGTGGTCCTCGCCGCCCACCGGACCCGCTACGACCGGTTCGGCGACGACCTGCGCCGGCGACCGGCCGACGACCCGCAGCCCGGAGGGGTCGGCCGATGACCCTGCAGACCGTGCTGCTCGTCGCGGCCGCGCTGTTCAGCGTCGGCCTCTACGGCGCCCTGTCCCAGCAGGTCGTCGTCATGGTGATGATGGGGCTGGAGCTGATGCTCAACGGTCTCATCCTGGCCGGCGCCGGATTCTGGTGGTTCCTCGCCCCGCACCCGTCCGGGCAGGTCCTGCTGCTGGTCATCATCACGGCGATGACCGTCGAGATGGCGATGGGCTTCGCCGTGGCCACCCACCTGCACCGGGTACGCCGCACCGACATGACCGACATGGCCGCGGACCTGTCCCGATGAACGGGCTTGCGCAGGCGGCGCTCTGGTCACTGGTGGCCCTACCGGCTGGCGTCGGCGCGTTGCTCGCGTTCGACCGGCGGGCTGACCGGCTCGCGGCACCCGTCGCGCTCACCGTTGCCACCGGGTCGGTGGCCCTGTCGGCGGTGGTCGGGGTGGCCCGGCCGCGGGTGGCGGCGCCGTTCCTCGCCGGCACCGAGTTCGCGCTCGCCGTCGACGGGCTCGCCGCCCTGGTGCTGCCGATGTTGACGGTGGTCACCCTGCTCGTGCTACTCGCCGCAGCAGGGGAGATCCGCCGCTCCCGGGCCCGCTTCCACGGCCTGATGCTGCTCTTCGCCGCCTCCGTCGCGCTCACCGCCACCGCGGCGACGCTGCCCACCCTGCTGTTCGCCTGGGAGATCATGGGCGCCGCCTCGTACGCCCTGATTGGGTTCTGGTGGCGCGACTCCGACCGGGTGTCCGCAGGCCTGACCGCGTTCGTCACCACGCGCGCCGCCGACCTGGGCCTCTACCTCGCCGCCGGCGCGGCCCTCGCGGGCGGCGCCGGTCTGGCGTTGCGCGATTTGCCCGACAGCAGCCCCGGCTGGCGGCACCTCATCGCCGCCGGGATGCTCATCGCCGCGCTGGGCAAGGCCGCGCAACTGCCCTTCTCGTTCTGGCTTTCTCGGGCGATGGCCGGCCCGAGCCCGGTCAGCGCGCTGCTGCACTCCGCGGCCATGGTCGCCATGGGCGGTTACCTGCTGCTGCGCGTCGAGCCGCTGCTGGCCACGACCGGGTGGGCGGGCCCGGCCACCATGTGGGCCGGAGCGGTGACGGCGCTCCTGCTGGGGGCGGTGGCGGTCGCCCAGCGGGACCTCAAGCAACTCCTCGCCGCCTCCACCTCCGCCCAGCTTGGTTTCGTGGTGCTAGCCGCCGGGGCCGGCGGGATCGCGGGCGGCGCGACGCACCTGATCGCGCACGCCGCCACCAAGGCCTTGCTCTTCCTCGCGGCCGGAGCTTGGCTGACGGCGCTGGGCACCAAGCAGCTCGCCGGGCTGCGCGGGGTCGTCGCTCGGTGGCCGTGGGTCGGGTGGACGGCAACCGTCGGTGCGCTCGCGCTCGCGGGGATGGCGCCGCTGTCGCTGTGGGCGACCAAGGACGAGGTCCTCGCGGCGGCCCTCGAGCAGTCGCCGTGGCTCTACGCGGTGGGGTTGGCCGCGTCGGCGCTCTCCGCCGCCTACGCGGGGAAGGTGCTGGTGGTCATCTGGCGGCGGGTCCCCCCCGACCAGCAGGCCGACGTCGACGCCCACCGGGACGAGGAGGAGACGGCCACCAGGCGGGTCGGCGTCCTACAGCAGGCGCCGCTGGTCGCGCTCGCGATCGGTGCGGGGTTCGCTGGCCTGCTGGCTCTGCCACCGGTCGGCGCCACGGTCGCGCGGACCGTCGGGCAGCCGGAGAAGTTCCACGTGTCGCTGCCGGAGCTTGGGGTGTCGGCGGTGATCGCACTGGTCGTCGTCCTGGCGGTCGCCCGCCGCCCGATCCCCGAGCCGCGCTGGGCGCTGCACTGGCTCGGGCTGGAGCCCGCAGCACGAGTCCTGGTCGTCCGACCGACGCTGCGCTGCGCCGAGGCGTTGGCCCGTTTCGACGACCGGGTCTTGGACCGGGCCGCGGTAGCCCTGGCGCGCACGGTGCTGAGCCTGTCCCGCCGGGCCGGCTCGTTCGACGACCGGGTCCTCGACCGGGGCGTCGAATTCGCCTCGGCCCGGACGCTACGGATGGCCGCTCGGGCCGGCCGGGCCGACGACCGGTGGCTCGACGGGGCGGTGGAGGCGTTCGCCGCCGGGATGCGCCGGCTCGGGCAGTTCGCGCGCCGGCCGCAGACCGGACAGCTCTACCAGTACTACCTACAGGCCGTCGTGGTGCTCCTCGTCGGTGTCGTCGTCCTCGTGGTGTTGGGGTGAACCCGTGCTCAGCGTGATTGTCTTCCTTCCCCTGTTCGCAGCGGTGGCACTGGTCGCGCTGCCGCGGCTGGGAGACACCGCGGCGCGCTGGACCTGGATCGCCGTGACCGCCGTCGATCTCGCGTTGATCGCCGTCGTCTGGTGGCGTTACCACACCCCGCCGACCGGTGAGCTCGCCTTCGCCGAGCGGGCGGCGTGGATTCCCGGCGTGAACAGCAGCTACCACATCGGTGTGGACGGGCTCTCGCTGCCGCTGGTGGTGATGACCGCCGTGATCTTCCTGGCCTGCGCGGTGTACGCACTGCACGAGCGACACCGGCCCCGAGGGCAGGCGGCGCTGTTTCTGTTCCTGCAGAGCGTCAGCCTCGGTCTGTTCGTCGCCGCCGACCTGGTCCTGTTCTTCGTCTTCTTCGATCTGTCCATCGTCGGCATGTACTTTGTCATCGCCGGCTGGGGCCATGGCAACCGGGCACACTCGGCGCTGAAGTTCTTCCTCTACACCTTCCTCGGCTCCCTCGCGTTGCTGGTTGGGTTCATCGGCCTGTACGTCGCTGCCGCCCCGCACACGTTCGACATGCCGGAACTCGTCGCCACGCCGCCGTTGCAGGGCCGGCCGGTCGCGGGTGGGCTGGTGCTGGCGGCGATCCTGCTCGGTCTGGCGGTGAAGACGCCGACCGTGCCCTTCCACACCTGGCTGCCGCCGGCACACACCGACGCACCGGCCGTCGGCTCGGCGGTCCTCGCCGGGGTGCTGCTGAAGATGGGCACCTACGGCTTCGTCCGCATCGCCATGCCGATGCTCCCGCAGGCGTGGAGGGCGTGGGCCTGGGTGGTCGTCGTCGTCGGCGTCGTGTCGGTGCTCTACGGGGCGCTCGTCGCGCTGGCCCAGTCCAACGTCAAACGCATGATCGCGTACACGTCGGTCAACCACATGGGCTACATCGTCCTCGCCGTCGGCGTGGCCGGCCTGGTCGCCGCCGACACCGCCCAGGCTCGCGGCGTGGCGGTCGTCGGGGCGGTCACCCAGATGGTCAGCCACGGCCTGATCACCGCGGCGCTGTTCCTGCTCGCCGGCGTCCTGCGGGACCGCGCCGGCACCTACGACATGCGTGACTTCGGCGGGCTCGGCGCGCCCGCGCCGACCTTCGCCGCGCTGTTCGCCGTGGGTGCGTTCGCCTCCCTCGGCCTGCCCGCCTTCTCCGGCTTCATCGCCGAGTTCCAGATCTTCACCGGCAGCGTCGCCGCGGCACCGGTCACCGCCGTCGCCGTGCTCGGCATCCTGATCACCGCGGCGCTGTTCCTCCGCGCGCTGCAACGCGTCTTCACCGGCGACACCACCGGCAGGTCCATCGGGTTCACCGACCTGCGCGCCCGCGAACTCTGGTCGGTCGGGCCGCTGCTGCTGCTGTCCCTGCTGATTGGGGTGCTGCCGCGCCCGCTGCTCGACGTCATCGAACCGGCAGCCCACGCCGTCGTCGGCCTGCTCGGGCGGTGACCGGTGGAAACGGAGATGATGCGACCGCTGCTGCTGGTCCCCGAGATGCTGCTCGCCGGCGGCGCCCTCGCCGCTCTGATCGGCGGTTCCTTCGTCCCCCGCCACCGGCAGTGGATCATCCGGATCTTCACCGCCGTCGTGCTCGTCGCCACGATCGTCGTCGCCGCGATCCAGTTGGGCGAGCCGGCGACGAGCGCCTTTGACAACTCGTTCGCCGTCGACACGGCCACCGGGATCGCCCGCATCCTCGCGGCGTCCGGCACCCTGCTCATCCTGGCGATCGCGGCCGACGAGATCTCCGGTACCGCGCGGGAGAGCGAAACCTACAGCCTGCTCCTGTTCTCCACCGCCGGCGCGGTGCTGCTGGCCGGGGCGAACGACCTGCTCGCCCTCGCCGTCGGGTTCCTGCTCGCCAGCATCCCGCTCTACGCGCTGATCGGTCTTGCCCACACCGCTGCCGGCGCCGAAGCCGCGCTGAAGACGTACCTGTTGGGAGCCTTGTTCGGGATCCTGCTCCTGCTGGGCGTCACCGTGCTGACCGGCCTGTCCGGCACCACCACCTATCCCGAACTTTCGCAGCGCCTGCCGGACATGCCCCGCGGGGCGGTCGCGGTCGCTGCGGTGGCTCTCCTCGCAGGGCTGATGTTCAAGGCCGGCGGCGTACCCGCGCATTTCTGGGTGCCCGACGCCGCGCAGGGCACCTCCGCCACCGCGGCGACGTTCCTGACCACCGTTCCGAAGATCGGCGCGCTGATCGCCGTCTTCCGACTCGCCGGCGTCCTTCCCACCTCCGTGTCCTGGGCGGTCGCGGTGGCTGTCGTGGCAGCCGTCAGCATGACCCTGGGAAACCTGGCCGCCTACTGGCAATCGGACCCACGCCGGCTGCTCGGCTGGTCCACCGTCAGCCAGGTCGGGTTCCTGCTCGTGCCCATCGTGGCCATTGGACGAAGCGACCTGGCACTGCCGTCGCTGCTGCTGTACCTGGCCGGCTACACGGTGACGAACATCGCCGCGTTCGCGGTCACCGCCGCCCTTCCGGAGCACCGCGACCTCACCGACTTCCGGGGCCTGGCCTACCGGCGGCCGGGGCTCGCCGCGGCCCTGCTGGTCGCCCTCCTCGGCCTGGTGGGCACCCCGCCGACGGCGGTGTTCGTCGGCAAGCTCACCACCGCGACCGCCGCCTGGGACGGCGAGTACGCCTGGCTCGCCGTCGTCGTGTTCGTCAACAGTGTGCTCAGCCTCTTCTACTACCTGCGCTGGATCGTTCCCGTGTACCGAGAGCCCGGCGACTCGGCGGTGACCTCCGAGGCCGTCCTGCGGCGCGTCACGGCGCGGACGGCCATCCTCGCGTCGGCCGTCAGCCTGGCGCTGGGGCTGGTGGCCGGACCGCTCTGGTACGTGGTCAGCCGCTAGCCCTCGGTGACACTTTGGCTGCTCGGGCCGTCCCCTCTTCAACTATCGGCCAATAGTAGGTAAGGATGTGGGCGAACCCGCCGCGGGTGGGGCCGCTACCGCGCAGCCCCGCCCGCTTCCCAAGGCCAGAAGGAGTCCGTGCTGGTGGCATCCCTGCCCCTTCGCCGTCCCCCCGCGAGCCACCCGCCCGTCCGTCGCGGCGGGCTGGCCCGCCGTGCACTCGTCCTGCTCGCGGCCGCTGCGCTCGGCGCCGGGCTCCTGGCGGCACCGGTCCACGCCGCGCCCTCGGCGGACGAGATCGAAGCGCAGATCGACAAGCAGTGGGAACAACTCGAGCCCACCATCGAAGGCTTCAACAAGGTGCGGGCCCAGCTGAAGGTCAACCAGAAGAAGGCGGCGGACCTCGAGAAGAAGATGGCCCCGCTGGAACTGGAGTCCGCGCTGGCGATGAACCGGGTCGGCGCTATCGCCGCCCGGTACTATGTGCGGGGCCCCTCGCAGGAACTGGGTGCCCTTCTGGTGAGCACCAAGCCTGGGACCCTCGCCGAACAGTTGGTGATCCTCGACCGGCTTGCGGCCCAGCAGCACCAGGAAATCGCCGGTGTGCTGGCTGTCCGCGACCGGTACCAGGCGCAGAAGAAGAAGCTGGACGAGCTGATCGCCGCGGAGGTCAAGCAGCAGGACGAGTTGGCGGCGAAGAAGAAGCAGATCGACGCCGAGATCAAACGCCTGACCGCGTCGCTGCCGAAGACGACGGTGAAGGTAACGGGCTGCCCCACTATCAGCGGCGTGGTCAGCAGCGCCGCGCAGACGGCGATCCGCGTCGCCTGCCAGCAGGTCGGCGACCCGTACGTCTGGGGGGCCGACGGCCCGGACGCTTTCGACTGTTCTGGGCTCACCCAGTACGCCTACAAGGCCGCGGGTATCTCGCTCACTCACTTCACCGGCGCGCAGTGGAACGAGGGTCGGCCGGTGTCCCGGGCCGACGCCCGCCCCGGCGACCTGATCTTCTTCTTCAGCGACCTGCACCACATGGGGCTGTACCTGGGTAACGGCCTGATGGTGCACGCGCCGCGGGCCGGTAAGCCGGTCAACGTCCTGAGCATCACCTACATGCCGGTCGCCGGCTTCCGCCGCGTCACCTGAACCGTCGGTCGATGACAGGAGGCTCCCATGGCCGAAGGCCGCGGGAGCCTCCTGTCACCCCGGGGGATAGGTCAGGCTGTTACTCCTGGTACGCCAGGTTGATCATCATGCCGGTCTCGGCGTGGTAGATGTTGTGGCAGTGGGTCATCCACTGGCCCGGGTTGGTCGCGTCGAACTCGACCGCGACGGTCTGCTTCGGCACCACGATCACCGTGTCCTTGCGGACGCCGGTGTCGGTGACGGCGAACGTGTGGCCGTGCACGTGCATGGGGTGGAACATCGTGCTTTGGTTGACGAACTCCAGCCGCACCCGCTCGCCCTGGCCGACCAGCAGCGGGTCGAGCTTGTCGGTGGTGGTGCCGTTGATGGTCCACCGGTAGGGCATCATCGAGCCGCCCAGTTCCAGGCGGTGCACCCGATCGGCCTTGCGGCGCTCCAGTTTGACGGCGTCGGCAGGGCTCAGGCCGCCGGTGAGCAGCACTCGGAGGTCCAGCTCCGCAGGGTGGACAGTCGCGGCCGGCGGGCTGCCGGCGCCGGTGCGGACCACGGCCACGCCTTGGCCGCTCTTGCCTTCGGCGACCGCGACCAGGGGAAAGACGCCGTCGCCGAGGTCCACGGTGACGTCCGCCCGTTCCCCCATGCCGAGCACCAGGGCGTCGCAGGTGGTGGGGGTGACGGGGAAGCCGTCGGTGTGGGTGACGGTGAGACGGTGGCCGCCGAGGGCGATCCGGAACGCGGTGTCGGAGGCGGCGTTGACGAGGCGGATCCGCACCCGCTGGCGCGGTCGACCGGTCAACGTCACCGGGGCGTCCGGTGCCCTGCCGTTGATCAGATAGTGCGGGTAGACCACGTCTCCTGCCCCACCTAGCAGGGGCGAGGTCATGCTCTCCATGCCGCCCATCGACATGCCGCTCATGCCGCCGTGCTCCATGCCGGCCATGCCGTTCATGCCGGCCATGTCGTCGTGGCCGCCCATCGACTGCAGCGACGCCAACACGTCGTCGGGTGTGCGGCCGGTGCCGTCGACCCAGTCGTCGAGCACCACGATCCACTCCTGGTCGTACCGGCCGGCCTCGTGCGGGTCGTCGACCACGAGCACACCGTAGAGAGCGCGGTCGAGCTGGACTCCCGAGTGCGGGTGGTAGAAGTAGGTGCCCGGGTCAGGGGCGGTGAACTCGTAGGTGTGCGTTCCGCCCGCAGCGATCGACCGCTGGGTCACTCCGGGCACGCCGTCCATGTCGTTGCGCAGCGCGACGCCGTGCCAGTGCACGCTCGTCTCGGTGGCCAGACCGTTGGCCACCTCGACGCGGAGCACGTCGCCGGCCCGCGCGCGCAGCAGCGGACCCGGCGCGGAATCCTGGTAGCCCCAGGTCTGCACCTGCCGGCCGCCGAGGTCGAGGGTGACCGGGCGCGGGTTGAGCCTCGCGGACACGGTGCGGGCGCCGGCCCGCCGTCGCGCTGCCTCGGTCCGGGCCACCAGGTCCCCGCCCGGAGCCACGAGACGGGGGTCGAACAGCCCGCCGGCCCAGGCGGCGGCGCCGGCCGTGCCGGCGATACCGACCGTGCCGGCGATTCCGGCCAGCAGTCGTCGGCGGGTGAGGGTGGGGGACATGGCTGCTCCTTCGGCTGCGAGGAACCCTGTCTGCAGCCTGACCTTCGCCGCGGGCCGACGGCCACGTCGCACGGCTTTCTTCAGTGAATCTTCATGAGCGATCGCCGGTGACCTGGGTCCGCCCGGCCTGACCGGCAGGGCAGGATTGGCCCATGGGTGTACGTGTGCTGGTGGTCGACGACGAGCGCAGCCTGGCCAAGGTCGTCGCCAGCTATCTGGAGCGCGACGGTCACGAGGTGAGCTGCGTCTTCGACGGCCGGTCGGCGGTCGCGGCCGCCCGGCGGGACCGGCCCGACGTGGTGGTGCTGGACCTCGCCCTGCCGGGCCTGGACGGCATCGAGGTCTGCCGCCAGATCCGCACGTTCACCGACTGCTACGTGGTCATGCTCACCGCCCGCAGCGAGGAGGTCGACAAGCTCATCGGCCTCGGCGTCGGCGCGGACGACTACCTGACCAAGCCGTTCAGCCCGCGCGAACTCGTCGCCCGGATCCGCGCCATGCTGCGCCGTCCCCGCGCCGCCGTGGCCCCGGCCGCGGAGCAGTCGACCCGGACGGTCGGCGGGCTGCGGGTCGACCTGGCCGGCCGTGAGGTGTACGTCGACGAGCAGCCCGTGGAACTCACCCGGACGGAGTTCGACCTGCTTGCCGCGTTGTCCGCGCAGCCGGACACGGCGCTGCGCCGCCGGCAGCTCATCGACGCGGTGTGGGGTGCCGACTGGGTCGGCGACGAGCACCTCGTCGATGTGCACATCGCCCACCTGCGCCGCAAGCTCGGCGACGATCCCGCCGGGCCCCGGTTCATCCGCACCGTCCGCGGCATCGGCTACCGGATGGGGCGGGGATGAGACGACAACTGGGACTGCCGGGCCGGCTTCTCGCCGCCCAGGCCCTCGTGGTGCTGGTCGGCGCGGGAACCCTCGGCCTGGTGGCGGCCGTGGTCGGGCCGGCGATCTTCCGGAGCCATCTGAGGCGGGTGACCGGTCCGGTCGACCCCGGGACCGCTCATCACGTCGAGCAGGCGTACGCCTCGGCCAGCGCCCTCGCCCTGGGGGTCGCGATCGCCGTATCGCTGCTCGCCGCCCTCGCCGTCAGCGCCTACCTGGCTCGCCGCCTTGCCCGACCGGTCACCCAGTTGGCGACCGCCGCCGCGGACGTCAGCCGGGGCGACTACGCGGCACGGGTCAACGGTCCCGGCCTCGGTCCGGAGTTCGACACGGTCGCCGCCGCCTTCAACACGATGGCCGCCCGGCTGGCCGACGCGGAGGCGACCCGCCGCCGTCTGCTGGCCGACCTCGGCCACGAGCTGCGTACTCCGTTGGCCACCATCGAGGCGTACGTGGACGCGGCCGAGGACGGGATCGCGGTCGAGGGCGAGGACACCTGGACGGTGCTGCGGGCGCAGACCACCCGGCTGCGCCGTCTGGCCGAGGACGTCGTCGCGGTGTCCCGCGCAGAGGAGCACCAACTCGACCTGCGCCCCCGACCGGTCGCCGTCGGTGAGCTGGTCAGCGCTGCCGTGGCCGCCGCCCGGCCCCGGTACGCGGCGAAGGGCCTCACCCTGCACGAGCAGGTGGCACCGGACGTCGGAGTGGTCGACGCCGACCCGGTACGGATGGGGCAGGTGCTGGGCAACCTCCTCGACAACGCCCTGCGCCACACCCCACCGACCGGGCGCGTCAGCGTGCACGCCACCCGGGCTGCCGACGAGGTGCGCGTCAGCGTCACCGACACGGGAGACGGCATCGACGCGCGGCACCTGCCGCACGTCTTTGAACGCTTCTACCGGGCGGACGCCGCCCGGGACCGCGAGCACGGGGGATCGGGCATCGGGTTGGCCGTCGCCCGCGCTATCGTGACCCAACACGGCGGCAGGATCACCGCCGCCAGTGAGGGCCCCGGCCGGGGCGCGATGTTCACCGTCGCCCTGCCCGGCGCAGGGCCCGCCGCAGGCAGCTGACGAAGCGCGTGGGGGAGGCCCGTCAGCGCAACCCGTCCAGCCTGCGGCGGTACTCCTCGTCGTCCAGCTCGCCACGGGCGTAGCGCTCGGCCAGGATCCGCCGGGCGGAGTCGCCGTGGTCCGTCGCGCGTCGGCCGGTGCCGACCGTGAGCCAGACCGCCGCGACGATGATCACGGCCAGGACCAGCCAGCCGACCATCATCAGACCCATCGGCCAGAACCAACCGTTGCCATCATGCATGTGGGTCACGTCCTTTCCGCTGTCGGACCCTGCTGTTCTCCTGGACCTGACGGCGTCGCCGGCATACCCGTCGCCGCTGCCGGCTCACCTGACCGACGAATTCGTCTCCGACGGGCCGCGGCGCTCGCTGCCACCGGAGTGACCGCTGTGGTCACCGTGGCCGCCGTGCATGAACAGCATCATCAGCGGGCAGGCGAGCGCGAGCAGCCCGTACGCCACCGAACGTGCCGGCACGCCGATCGCCAGCGCCCCCGCGATGAGGATCACCAAGGCGGTCACGTACAACGGCAGATGTCGCCTCATCACCGGTCTCCTTTCTCGTAGCTCCCAAACCGAGCCTGCTCCCGGGTTCCGCCGGGCGGCAGCGCCTACCGGCCCCGGCCGTACGGTCGAAGGTCCTACCCCCTCCGGGTAGCGGTAACAGGAAGCGCTCAAGACCACGTACCAGCAGCCTTGCCCTATACCCCCTAGGGGTATATGTTCGAGGCGGAGGTGGACCTCATGACACGCCACGACACCCACCATGCCCCGCTCGCGACGGCACCCGAGCACCCGCACCCCGCTCACGGCCACGTCGCCGAGCGGCACGCAGATCACACGCCAGAGCGTCGCCCGCCGGATCAGCCCCAGCACCACGACCACCACGGGGGACACGGCGGCGGACACGACAAGCACGCCGGGCACGACCCGGAGCAGTTCCGGCGCAAGTTCTGGCTGAGCCTGGCGCTGACCGTGCCGATCGTCGCCACCAGCCACATGATCATGGACTGGTTCGGCTACACCCTCGACTTCCCCGGCATGACCTGGGTCGGGCCCGTCCTGGGGTCCCTGGTCTTCGCCTACGGCGGCTGGCCGTTCCTGGCCGGCGCCGTTCGGGAGGTCCGCGACCGGGCTCCCGGCATGATGCTGCTGATCGCGATGGCGATCACCGTCGCGTACGCCGCCTCGCTGGCCACGAGCCTGGGTGCGTTCAGCCTCGACTTCTGGTGGGAACTCGCCGCGCTGGTCACCATCATGTTGCTCGGGCACTGGCAGGAGATGAAGGCGATCGGGCAGGCCCAGGGCGCCCTGGCGGCCCTCGCCGCCCTGCTGCCCGACGACGCCGAACGCCTCGACGACGCCGGGCAGCCGCACCGGGTGCCCGCCGGCGACCTGCGCGTCGGCGACCTGGTCCTGGTCCGCTCCGGCGGCCGGGTTCCCGCCGACGGACGGATCGTCGACGGGGCCGCCGAACTCGACGAGTCCATGGTCACCGGCGAGTCCCGGCCCGTGCCCCGTACGGTCGGCGACAAGGTGGTCGCCGGCACCGTCGCCACCGACTCCACCCTGCGGGTCCGCGTCGACGCCGTCGGCGAGGACACCGCCCTGGCCGGCATCAGCCGGCTCGTCGCCCAGGCGCAGGCGTCCGCCGGCCGCGCGCAGGTGCTCGCCGACCGGTTCGCCGCCTGGCTGTTCTACCTCGCCACCGCCGCCGCGCTGATCACCTTCGGCACCTGGTGGGCACTGGGCGACGTCAACGAAGCCGTGGTCCGTACGGTGACGGTTCTGGTGATTGCCTGCCCGCACGCCCTCGGGCTGGCCATCCCGCTGGTCATCGCCCTGTCGACCGCGGTGTCGGCGAAGGCGGGCATCCTGGTCAAGGACCGCATGGCGCTCGAACGCATGCGTGGCGTGGACGCGGTGCTGTTCGACAAGACCGGCACCCTGACCAAGGGCGCCCACACCGTTACCGCCACCGCCGCCACCGCAGGGCTCACCGAGGACGAGGTGCTGCGGGTCGCCGGCGCGGTGGAGGCCGACAGTGAGCACCCGCTCGCCCGGGCCCTGGTGCGGGCAGCCCAGGGGCACGGTCTGATTGCCACGGCGCGGGACTTCCGCTCCCTGACCGGACGCGGCGTCCAGGCCGTGGTCGACGGCACCTCCTACGCGGTCGGCGGTCCGGCGCTGTTGCGGGAGCTCGATGCCACTGTGCCCGCCGACCTGGCGGACGCCAGCAGCCGGTGGTCGGCCCGCGGCGCGGCCGTCCTGCATCTGCTGCGGCTGCCGGCGGACGGCCGACCCGAAACGATCGGCGCGTTCGCGCTGGAGGACGAGGTCCGGCCGGAAGCCCGGGAGGCGATCACCGAGCTGCGGGAACAGGGCGTCAAGAAGATCGTGATGATCACCGGAGACGCCCGCCCGGTCGCCGAGGCGGTCGCCGCCGACCTGGGCTTCCGCCCCGGTGTGGACGAGGTGTTCGCCGAGGTGCTCCCGGCGGACAAGGACCGCGCGGTCGCCGACCTGCAGGCGCGGGGCCTGACGGTGGCCATGGTCGGCGACGGGGTCAACGACGCGCCCGCCCTGGCCCGCGCCGACGTCGGCATCGCGATCGGCGCCGGCACCGACGTGGCCATCGAATCCGCCGGTGTCGTCCTGGCCTCCTCCGACCCGCGCGGCGTCACCGGCGTGATCCGGCTGTCCCGCGCGTCCTACCGCAAGATGGTGCAGAACCTGGCCTGGGCGGCCGGCTACAACGTGGTCGCGATCCCCGTCGCGGCCGGCGCGCTGGCGTGGGCGGGCGTGGCGCTCAGCCCGGCGGTCGGCGCGGTGCTGATGTCCGCCTCCACCATCGTGGTGGCGCTCAACGCACAACTGCTCCGACGGGTCCGCCTCACCCCCGGACGCCGTTGAACGTCCCGCTCTGGCCCGGCCGGCTCGCCGCAGGCCGGGCCAGAGCCGTCACGAGGGATCCGGGCGGCGACACGGACCGCCGGTAGGCGACCGCGACGGCCAGGGACAGCACCACGATCCACCCGGAGGCCAGCACCAGCGCGCCGAGTTCGTCGAACCCCCGGGTCAGCGCGCCGTCGAGGAGAACCCTGACGCTGCCGTAGCCGGGAAGCGCCTTCGCCCAGGACGGCGGCTGGGAGCGCAGCATCGGGCTCTGGCTGATGCCGAGGTCGAGAAAGGGCAGCAGAAACGCCATGAACACCCCACCGACCCGGCCGAAGACCGGCGCGAGCAGCGCACCGACGAGCGCGTACGTGCCGGCGACCAGAAGGTTCCCGGCGGCGTACACCGGCCAGCGGACCGCGTCGAACACCGACGCCGTGGTGGCCAGCGACACCACCGTGGCCAGCAACGCCGCGGCGGCGAGCACCCCGAGCCGGCCGGCCAGCAACGCCGCCGGACGCAACCCCGCCAGGGCCGCGCGGCGGTCGCCGGCGCGGCTGTCCAACAGCGTGAACAGACCGGCCAACGCCGCCAGCGAGGCGACCGCGATGGGCGCCATCGTCGCCCCGTGCACCTCGGGCATCGGGTAACTCCCGGCCAGCCGCCGGCCGTGCTCCCGCACCGTCACCGTGATGGGCTGGTCGGGAGTGATCGCGTCCGCCAGCAGGATGAAGATCACCGGCACCGCGACGTAGAGCGCCCACAGGGCCGGATTGCGGCGGGCGTCGCGCCACGCCGCCCGGCCGGCGCCCGCAAGCTGGGCCCGCCACCCGCCCGGCCGCTGCCGGCGACGGGGCTGCCCGGCGCGGCGGGTACGCCGCACCGCGAGGGTCCAGGCGACCGCGACCGCCGCGACGGTCCACACCAGGGCCCAGCCGACGTCGCCGAGCCGGCCGGCGTGCCCCGACGGGAGATCCACCATCCACGAGGTGACGAAATGCGTCGGCAGTATCCGGGTGCCCACCCGCTCCTGGGCCCCCATCGCCGGGCCGAGAAAGACGTCCAGGATCCAGATCAACAGCACCACCACCGAGCCGTTGACCGGGTTGCTCACTAGCGTTCCCACGGCCGTGCCGATGGCGACGTAGATGACCGCCGCCATGAGTGTGCCGACCACCACGTGCCCCGGGCGGTCGATACCGGTCCGGAGCGCGAGTGTGACCAACGCGATCGCGCTGACCAGCACGGCCAGCGCCAGCCCGGTGAGAAGCCGGGCCGCGACCATGCGTGCCGGCCGCAGCCCGGCCAGCACCACCCGTTGGTCAGTGTCGCGGGTGGCGGCGCTCTGGAAGTACATGCCGATGCCGGCGAGGAACGCCGCCGACCACGCGGCGGTGGCGTTCTCGACCGCCGCGCCGCCGCGGCCGCCGAGAATCCGCGCGGCATCGGCCAGGGTGCCCGCCACCACCGCCACGAAGACCACGGGTACGACGACCAGCAGCAGCAGGTTCACCCGGTTGCGGGCGTAGTCGGCCAGGAACCGCCGCACGAACGCCAGGACGGTCACCGGGATGCCACCCGGCCGTCCGTGATGGCCACGATCCGGTCGAAGCGCTCCTCGTCCACCACGAAGTGGCTGATGACCAGTGCGCTGCGGCCGGCCCGCCGGCGCTCGCCGACCAGGTCCCAGAACTTCTGGTACGTGTCCCAGTCGAAGCTCGCGTAGGGCTCGTCGAGCAGCATCAGTTCCGGGTCCGGCAGCAGGGCCAGTGCCAGGTTGAGCTTGGCGAGGGTTCCGCCGGAGAGCCGCTCGGCGCGGGTGCGGGCGTACCGGGGGAAGCCCAGTTGGTCATACAACGACTGCCGGGACCGCTCCGTCTCCTCCTCGGCCATGCCATAGGCGTGGCCGAACAGGTCGAAGTGCTCGTCGCAGGTCAGCCGCGGATACAGCTGCGGGCTCTGCGGGCAGTAGCCGATCCGTCCGCGGTGCGACACGGTCCCCGCGTCTGCGCGTAGCGCGCCGACCAGAATCTTCATCAGGGTGCTCTTGCCCGAGCCGTTCTCACCGATCACCCCGACCACCTGACCTGGCCCCAGGTCGAGATCCACCCCACGCAGCACGGGCAACGCCGCCGGAACGGTCCCCGACGGTAGGACTTGCGCAGGCCCCGGGCCGTCAGCACGGCCGTCCCCGGCGGCCGGTCGGCTGCGGATTCCTCACCGCCGGTCACAGGTCACCTCCGTGCGCACGGGGTGGTGGTGCGAGGGTTCGTACTGCCCCAGCTTAGGGGCGGTGGGGGAGGGGTACCGCCGTTACGCCGGGCCCGTCTGCAGCGGCTGCCACCGCGCACGGTGAGGGCGACGGGAGTGTCCCGGGTGGTTCCGCGCGCCTGCCCGGCATCCTGGTCTTCGTGGTGTGGGTCCCCTCGGCAGGGTGCCCATGCGTGCCATCTACTATGCGTGATTAGTAGACGCGTGTCGGGATCGCTCGTTCCTGCCCATCTCGGCACGTGTGCTCTCGTGACACACGAGGAGGTGGCGATGCGACAGGTGGCGGGTTACCCCCATCGCGCGACGCAGCGCGCGGCGACTCTGGCACTGGCCGGCGCCATCGGCGCGGCGGCGGCGTTCGTCCTTCGCTTCGATCCGACCGACCGGGTCGCCGACCCCACCGGCCCCTGCCTCTGGCACGCGATGACCGGCATCAACGGTCCGGGTTGCGGCGGCACCCGAATGTTCTACTACCTGCTGCACGGCGACCTCCTCGAAGCGGCCCGCCACCATCTGGCCGCTCTGATCGCCGTTCCCTTCCTTCTCTACGCGGGCATTCGCTGGGCCGGCGTCGCCTGGTTCGGGCGGGAGTTGCCTGCGCTGCGGTTGTCGCCACGCGTCTACTGGATCTATGGTGCCGCCTTCCTGCTCTACAGCACCGTGTTGCGCAACCTGCCGTGGCCACCGTTCAGCTGGTTCGACATCCCGAACCTGACCCCTTGATGCGGCGGCTTCAGACCTCGATCTCTGGCAGGCGGATTTGCACCGACTATCCTGGTACAGCATGAAAAGCGCGAAGGCGGGCGCGTCGGGCGGGCCGGAGCAGCGCGCGGCCCTGTGGCTGATGCTGCTCGTCGCACTGGCCTTCGGTGTTCTCGGCATGCACACCGTCGGCCACCATCCCAGCCTCAGGGGCTCCGGCGTCGAAAGCGCGATGGCGGACCTGCGGCACACACCCGTGGTGCCGGCAGGCGAGCAGAGCCTCAGCGGCTCGGACGGCCACGGTCGCGGCGTTGACGCATTCGCCGTATGTCTGGCGGTGCTCGGCGCGGCGGTCGTTCTCGCCTCCCTGTCGATGCTCCGGCGGTGCCGACGAGAACTGCCCGTATCCGCACGCGCCAGGCAGTGGACGTGGGGTCGAGGATGTGGCCCTCCGCCCCGACCTCCCCTCGGACTGCGGATGACCGCGGTGTCGGTCCTGCGGACATAGACCCTCGCGCGCCGCCAAGCCCCCATCACAGGACCGTCTGCCAACCACTAGCGACAAGGACCATTCACTCGATGAAGCGAACCATCCTGCGCCGGACTGCCCTTGCCGGTGTCGCCCTGTCCGCTCTGCTCGTCACTGCCGCCTGCGGCGGGGGCGACGACATGGCCGGCATGGACCATTCCAACAGCAGCCTGTCGACCGGCGCCTCGTCCGCAGCGAACGGCACGTTTAACGACGCAGACGTCATGTTTGCCCAGATGATGATTCCGCACCACCAGCAGGCCGTTGAGATGGCCGGCCTCGCTCCGAGCCGCGCGAAGGACCCGGAGCTGAAGGATCTGGCCGCCAAGATCAAGGCCGCCCAGGATCCCGAGATCACCACCATGAAGGGCTGGCTGACGGCGTGGGGGAAGCCCACGTCTCCGCCCAGCGGCCACAACATGCCGGGGATGTCGGCCTCGCCCGGGCATGACATGCCGGGGATGAATTCGGACATGCCGGGCATGATGTCCGACCAGGAGATGGCTGACCTCACGGCCGCCAAGGGCACTGACTTCGACAAGAAGTTCGCCCAAATGATGATCGCCCACCACAACGGCGCCATCGAGATGGCCAAGACCGAACAGGCCAACGGCAGCAACCCGGACGCCAAGGCTCTCGCCGCCAAGATCGCCGCAGACCAGGCGGCGGAGGTGCGGACCCTCCAGAAGATCCTCGACCGCCTGTAGGCGCGTACCTGTCCGGCCGGGCTCGAACTCTGGTTCGAGTCCGGCCGGTCCCTTTTCCGGCTGACCGCCCTGAATCCTGTGGCCGGGGCCTCACCTGCGGAATGCGGGAACCGGGCCGCCAGTTGGTCCTTAACCGCAGGCCGGAGCCGGACGCTCCGGGGTGTGCGTATCCCGGCTCGCAGGCGCGTGCCGAACCGAGAAGAGCGGCGAGTGGTCCGCGTGATCGCTGCGGCTCCCCGAGGAGAGGCGATACATGAACAACCCTGCCCGACGGTTTTCGGTCAGCAACACCCACAACTCCGCCGTGGTGAGGAAATGCGTGGCCGCGGCGGGAGTGGCTCTTGCCGGCATCGTCGCCGCAGGTCCGGCGACAGCTGCCTTTGCCAACCCGGCTGCTGCCGAGGCGACAGCCAGAGCAGCTTCCGGCAAACAGGTGAACGACTACACGTTCCAGGCGCAGCCCAACATCTACTACTGCGGTCCTGCCTCCACGCGGATCGCGCTGAGCGCGCAAGGAAAGATCGAAGACCAGGACAAGCTGGCGAGTGAACTTGGCACCACCTTCGCCGGCACCGCCTCGGCCTTCGAGATCACCCGAGTGCTCAACGACAGCCTGGGCGAGCGGGAGTACAAGACCGTGGAGATTCCCAACGAATCGGCCAGCGCCGACGAGGTGCACCGGCTCAGGGCCGACCTCACCAAGGCCATCGACGAGCAGCGCATCCCGGTGGTCAACGTCATCGGTGCCGCCGTGGGTGCCGAAGGCGTCACCCGATCCTTCCCCGTGGGGCACTACCTCACCGTGGTCGGCTACGACAGCGACGGGGGCCGTCTCAAGATCGCCGATCCCTGGCAGCCTGTCGGTGATGGCACCTACTGGATCTCGGCTGCGGACCTGGCGAACTGGTCCGCCTCGCGCGGCTACTCGGCCTGACCAGCACCGTGGGCCCCTCGCCGTTCTGGCGAGGGGCCACTGTGCGGCTCGGCGATCCGGCGACGGACCCCTCCACCGCGGTCGATCCGACGATCAGGCCCAGATCACGTGGGTGACGACCATGGTGCCGTCGGCGAAGTGCCGGACGTAGGTGGAGTGCCGGTCGGCGCGGGAGCCGCTGACCAGCGTGCCCCAGCACTCCGGGGAGTTGCCGACCGAGGCGCCTGCCGGCGCGGAGCCGACCGTGCTGGTCGAGTCGACGTGCGAGTAGATGGTGACCAGTTCGTCGTAGTCGTGCTGGTTGGGGTGCTGGTTGGTGCTCGGGTCGTTGGTGTAGTCCATGCAGGTGCCGAGGTTGGCGTTGTTGAAGTTCTCGTCCTGGTGGTCGAGGCCGAAGGTGTGGCCGACCTCCTGGCAGGTGACGAGGTTGCGCCACGCCGGGGTGTTGTACTGGGCGGTGTTGAAGTAGGTGTCGTTCAGCTTCACGGTGCCCTGGGTGATGTGGGTGCCGCCGGTGACCGAGATCGAGGCGATGCCGAGCCAGCCGTTGTTGCCGTAGGTGGAGTTGCACACCTCGACCCGACCGGCGGTGGCCTTGCAGGTCTTCGGGCTGACCGAGCCGGCCACGACGGTCGTTCCAGGACGGTGGACTTGCTCCAGTCGGCGGAGGCGCCGGACAGCGCCGAGTCCCACTGCGAGCTGACGTTGTCACCGAGCTTCAGGCTGAACGGGTTGGCGGTGCGAGCCCAGTGGTAGCCGCCCCAGCTGTGGTTGGCCTGGGCGGGCGACGGGAAGGCCAGCAGGGCGAGGGCGGCGGCACCGGCGGCGGCCAGCAGTTTATTGCGCATTCCAGCTCCTCTGGGAGTGCCGTGGAGGGTGGGTACGGCATCGACTCGGGTCACTTCATACGCCTGCCCTGGCGGGGGTGGAACCTTGCGGAACGCAACCTTTCCGCCGTCTGCAAATATGGACCATCGTCGAGGTCGTTCTGGCCGGGCCGCGCGCTCCTGAGGTATCGGGCCTCTGTGCTCGCCAGCCCTCACGGTCCCGGTGCGCCTTGCTGGCCTGGCGGGTCGCCCCGCGTACCCTTGCGGGCACGAAGGGAGCGCACGTGGCAGAGCTGGGCAGACTCGAGGCGGCGGTCATGGACGTCCTGTGGCGGGCCGGCCAACCTCTGCTGGTCAGAGAGGTCCTCGACGCACTGACCACCGACCGCGCTCTGGCCTACACGACGGTTCTCACCGTGCTCGACAACCTGCACCGCAAGGGTTGGGCGGCGCGTGCGAAGGATGGCAAGGCCTACCGTTATCGCCCAGCCGGCAGCCGGGAGGAAATCGCCGCTCGCACGCTGCGTCAGGTGCTCGAGACCAGCACGGACCCCGACCTGGTGCTTCTGCATTTCGCCAGGTCGGCCTCGGATCGGGAACTGCACATCATCAAGCAGGTGCTCCACGAGCGGGAGCCCGGGGCGTGAGCATCGCGCTGGCACTGGTCGCCGGTGTCGTGGCCGCCGCCTGGTGGGGGCCCGTCGCGTTGCGATTCTGCTTCCGCCACGTTGCTGACCCGGTCGCCGTGCTGCTCGGCTGGCTCGGGCTGCTCGTCGCCGTGACGGCCACCTTCGGCGTCGCCGTCGCCGTGTTGCTCGCCCCGGGCGCTGCCCACGAGTGGGCACTGCATGACCTCGCCCGACTGTGTTGGCACTGGGCGCGGCCCAGCCGTCCCCCGGCCCTCGGCGAGGTCCTCGGCGGGGCGGGCGCTCTGGCCATGGTCGCGGCATTCACGAAGTTCGCCGCGTCCTGCGTCCGCCGCGCCCGGACGGCCGGTCGCGCCCGGCGCGTGCACGGGGATCTGCTGGCTCTCTCCGGCGGCGCGGCCGAGCCCGGTGACGGGGCGGTGCTGTGGATCCCACACCCCACCCCGTTGGCGTACAGCCTCGGCGGGGCCGGCGGGTTGACTGTGCTCGCCAGCTGTACCCGAGATCTGCCGGCGGATCAGCTCGCCGCGGTGCTGAGCCACGAGCGCGCCCATCTGCGCGAGCGCCACCACCTGCTGGTATCCGCCGTGGAAGGGCTTGCATCGGCCGTTCCCTGGCTGCCGCTGACGCGGGAAGCACCCGCCGCCGTCCGTCTGCTAGTCGAGCTGCGTGCGGACGCTGCGGCCGTCCGGGAGTGCGGCCATGCGGCCGTGCGCAATGCGCTCTTGAGCTTCGCTGGTGCGCCCCATCCGCCGTCCGCCCTGTCGATGGCCGGGGGAGAAGTGGGAGTCCGGTTGCAGCGGCTTCAGTCGCGTACCCCGCACGGCCGCAATCTTGCGACCCGGACCGCGTTCGCTGCGGCCGCCCTCGGGGCGCCCGTGGGCATCGGCATGCTCGCCGCGGTCCTCACCTGTCTCTAGACGGCCGCCGCGCACTCTGACGCGTGGGATGGAAGCGTCAGCCGGCGAGGCCACCGGTTTCATGGCCGCTGCTGGTCAGGTGGGCACGCAGTTGGTCGTCGGTGGGCTCGACCAGGAATTTGCCGTCCGGCCACACCAGGGTGGGAATGCGACGTTGCCCCTGCTGCAGGCCACGGATCAGGTCCGCCGCAGCCTGGTCCTCATCGACGTCGACGTACACGTACGGGATGCGGGCGGCGTCGAGCAGGGCGCGGCTGCGTCGCACGTCGGGACACCAGCCGGTGCCGTACACGACGAGCTCATCGGGGCGGGAACGATCGTTGACGGTCAACTCGGTCTCCTCGTCGCCGGGACGGATGGCAAGGCGGCATCCCTGGGCGCCAACCGGTGCCCCAGGGATGCGAGATGCCCCGCGGGTCAGTCCACGAGCTGGTAGCCGGCCCGCTGCACGACCGCGCGGACCTCGGCGGTGTCCAACGGGTTCTCGCTGAGAACGGTGATGGTGCCCGCGGCCACGTCGGCCTGGACGTCGGTCACGCCGGCGATCTCGGAGACGTGCCCGGTCACCTTCTTGGCGCAGCCGCCGCAGGTCATGCCGGACACCTGGTAGGTGCTCCGGGCGCCGCTGCCGGTGCCCTGGGCCGCCGGGGCGCTGTCGATCGTGATGGTGCCGCAGCCGCAGCTGGCTTCATTGCCGCACATGGGATCTCCTCGGTGTCGCAGACGATGGCGTGACGGTGCGCAAGGTCCGTCCGTCGACGGTCGGCTGTGCGCCGGCCCGCAGGCGTTTGAATATACCCCTCCCCGGTATGCCCCTCAAGACCTCGACCGATCCGTGTGCTTACCCTGGCATGTCATCCGGATCACTTGACGACAGGTACCGGTGGGGGGTACAAAATTGCCGCTACCCATACCCCCTAGGGGTAAGAAAAGGAGTGATCACGATGTCATCCGGATCGAAGCGCTGGTGGGCCCTCGGACTCATCGCCCTCGCCCAGTTCATGGTCATCATGGACACCTCGATCATCGGCGTCGCGCTACCACGCATACAGGCGGATCTGGGTTTCTCACCGGAGAGCCTGTCCTGGGTCTTCAACGCCTACGTCGTCGCGTTCGGCGGCCTGCTCCTGCTCGGCGGCCGGCTGTCCGACCTGTTCGGCGCCAAGCGGATGTTCGCCGCCGGCTGGGGTGTCCTGCTCATCGGCTCCGCCGCCGCGGGCCTGGCCGGCAGCGTCACGGTCGAACTGGCCGCCCGCGCCGTACAGGGAGCCGGTGCGGCGCTGATCGCCCCGTCGGCGCTGACGCTGCTGATGATGCTCTTCGGCGCCGAACCCAGGGAACTCACCCGGGCCCTCGCCCTCTACGGCGCGGCGGCACCCGCCGGTGGCACCGCGGGCGTCTTCCTCGGCGGCGTCATCACCGAATACCTCAGCTGGCCGTGGGTCTTCTACATCAACATTCCCATCGCCGCGCTCGCGCTGCTGGCCACCCCGGCCCTGATGCCCGCCGGCGGTACCCGCCGCGGTTCGCTGGACGTGCTCGGCGCCCTCACGGTCACCATCGGTCTCGGCGCCGCGGTGTACGGCATCGTCCGCGCCCCCGAGGTGGGCTGGGCCTCTGGGCAGACCTGGCTGGTGCTCGCCGGAGCCGTGGTCGCCCTCGCGGCGTTCGTCGCCATCCAGGCGGCCCGCCGGGAGCCGCTGATGCGGCTGTCGATCTTCCGGGCGCCGAACCTCGCCGCCGCCAACGTCGCCCAACTTCTGCTCGGTGCGGCGTGGATCCCGATGTGGTTCTTCCTCAACCTCTACCTGCAGCAGGTCCTCGGCTACAGCGCCTTCCCCAGCGGCGCGGCACTGCTGCCGATGACCATCCTCATCATGATCGGCATGATCGCGCTCGCCCCGCGCGCCATCGCCCGCTTCGGCCCGAAGCCCATGGTGGTCACCGGCCTCGCGGTCCTCGCCGTCGGACTCGGCTGGCTCGCGTTGGTCCGCCCCGACGGCAGCTTCACCGTTGACGTGCTGCCGGCCTCGCTGGTCGCGGCGCTGGGTATGTCGCTGGCGTTCATCCCGTCGCTCGGTACGGCGATCTCCAGCGCCCGCCCCGAGGAGGGCGGACTCGCCTCCGGCATCGTCAACACCGGCTACCAGGTCGGCTCCGCGCTCGGCCTGGCCGCGATGACCGCGGTCGCCTCCGCCGCCGGCGCCGACCGGCTCGGCGATCTGCCCGCCCTCACCGACGGATACTCCGCCGCCTTCGTCGGCGCCGGGATCATCGCCGCCGCAGGCGCCCTCACCGCCGGTCTCACCCTCCGCGCGGCCAAGCGACAGCCTGTTAACGAGGCCGAGACAGTACCCGCGGCCTGACCGAATCCATCAACCGCCTGTCTGACGCCGGTGGATGAGTCTGATCCCGACTGATCCACCGGCGCATTCATACGATCAGCGCCCGACCCACGCGAGGCGGCCCTGGCGGTGAGGTGCCCTCGACTCCTGTCACGCGCTGCTGCCGACTACGTCTCGGCGTTGACGAGGATCGCGGTGACCAGCACGACGGCGACCATCAGCAACGCCTCGACCAGGACAGTGCGGCGTAGCTGATAAGTGGCGTCCATCGCGCGGTCATCCAGCCTGGGCACGACGCGCCGGCTGTTGTACAGCCCGACGAGGGCAACAGCCGCCACCAGGGCGACCTTGACGAGAAGCACCCGCCCCCAGTCGGTGGTCACGAGATGGCCCGGCCGTTCCAGGATCAGCAGGGTCAACGCGACGCCAGCGACACCCGTGAGCGCTACCGCGGCGGTGGCCGGTATGGAGAATCGCACCGCCATTTCGGCGGCACCCGTCGGTACGCCGAGGCGGGCGCGGCTCAGCAACAGGGCAGCCAGGAGAAGAACTCCGCCGACCCACACCGCGGCGGCAATGGTGTGGGCGAAATCGGCCGCCACGACGACGGCCCGAGGTTCCGCGGTGACGGTGTGCCCATCGACCAGAAAGGAACCCAGCAGCAGTGCCACGGTGACCGCCATGAGCACAGGCCGCACCGGTCGCGCTCGCACCCGCTGAACGCCGTCGCCGGCCGCGCTGACGGCGGCAGCCGTCACCAGGTTCCGGGAGTCGGTGGGTATCGCTGCGACGGTCGGAACGGAGTGACGCCCGACCGCGTGCCGGCCCCGAATCAGCGCCGCTTCGAGTGAACCGGACACGAGCAGACCGGCCGCACCGGTGAGTCGCAGGACCAGGCCGGCGGCCACCGGTGTCTGGCTGAGGGCGGTCACCGACGAGGCGCTGGCCGCCGAGGCGAAGGTGCCCTGCTCGCTGAAGACCGCCGCGAGTGCAACCAGCTCAAAGGCCGCTCCAGCCGCCACCGCCAGCCCCGCCGTCCGCACCCAGATCTGCACCACCCGGATGTCACTGCGTGTGCCGACCAGTGTGGTCAACGCGAAGACAAGACCACCGACACCGAGCAGGATCGCCCCGTAGGAAAGCCAACGCCCGACGGCGCCGACAAACCGCACCGGCGCCTGTTCCGCGTCGGCGGTGTGGCCAACAGCGTGTCCTCCCGCGTGTGCCGACGGCGAAGCCGGGGGCACACCTGGCCCACCATGGCCGGCATGTCCGTGCGGGCTGGCTGTTGCCTGGGGTTTAGCGGCCGTTCCGGGCGTCGGGGGAGGCGAGGCCACCGTAAACGTGATGACACCCGTCAGGGGGTGGGCGTCCGGGGCCGCGACGCTCCATCGCAGCTTGAACGTGCCGGTGGTCAGGCGAGCGGTCGGGTGGACCAGCCACGTTCGGCCTCCGTCGGGCGTGTGGCTGGCGGCCGGTAGGCCGATGCCGTTGCCGTCGGAAAGCTTGAATCCCGCTCCTGTGGGCGTGCCGGCGGCGCTGAGCGTCAGCCGGATCTCCTGGACGGCGCCGTCGATCCGCGCGCCGTCGGCCGGAACGGCCCGGAGCAGCTTGAAATGTGCGGCCGCAGGGGAAGCGAACCCGAGGGCCACGATGAGGGCGGGAAACAGCGCCAGCCACACCCGAATTGCCCAGCGCGCGGCGCGACGTGCTGGCGACTGAGGACATGCGAGACCCGGCGATGCAGCAAGCAAGGTCAGGCCGCCCGGCGACGCCGCTGGAAAGGCACTGTTGATCCTTCCGCCAAGGAGGCGCGGGCCGGTGCCCACACATCGCTCCCACGTGGTGCGGTCGCCATCCTAGGTCAACTACTACCCGCCCTTAGTAGGGGCGGGTCAGCTTCGACGATCCAGAAAGTCAGGTTGGGGGAGAGCGCCAGCATGGTGGCATCGCCGACTCGCAACGGCGACGGACTGCGCCGGGAGTGGTGCGAGGCATTGCCGCGGTCCCGGTCAGCCGTGGTCGGGTCGCTCTGTGGCCCCGCGGTGACGGATTTTGAAGCGGGCCACCGCGATCAGCGCGACGATCATGCTCTCGTACGCGGTTCCCACTTGCTTCGCGCGGCGCGCGCCCAACCGTCGGCAGGGCGGCGATCCGGCCTTACGCCGCCCGCCGGGATTGGGTTGATTTTCGTCGAAGCCACGTCGACATTCGAACGTCGAGCTACCCGCGGTCTGCGCGGGCTGACTGCCGGGTGTCACGAGCGCCGCCAACTTCATCTCCATGAACGCCTGTGCGGTAACGGGGAGCTCGCACTGACTTGTGTCTGCGCGCGGCCTCGGCCCGTACCACCACTACCGCCGCTGCTGCCGGCCCGGGTTTGCTGAATTGTGACTGAAATTGGTGTGGGGCTACGTACGGCCGCCCAGGAAACGGCCATTCGGGTGAGTATGCGGCGATCGGCCAAGCAATTGAGCGCCAACAGCATTCCGATGTCCGGTTACGTCCCGAGGGTTCCGCTATAACTGCTCGTCCCATTGAGTGGCATGAGTAACTGGAGGTTCCGATCAGAGTAGCGATGTTCGAGGCTTATGCAGGTGGGAGCCCTTGGCATACGACGTACCCACCGGTAATGTCGGCGCGTCCGGTGCGGTTTCCGATCGCAAGTGGCGACGCCGCTCCGACCCGCCTAATCGTGATCTCATGAACCGGGGACCCAGGCAACACCGGGGTGAATCCGCGAGCCACGGCCCGCGGTAGGGCGTACTTCCCGCCCGAATCCGTCAGCTAACCCGGTAGGCGGCCACGGAAGGAGTGCCAGCCTCGTGCGAAACACCTCCCGATACTCCCCACGCCTCCACGGCATCGCGGTGCCGACACTCGCCTGACTGTGAGTCCCGGCAACTGCCCCCCAGCCCGGCCCACCGGGCGCTCCCCATCCCCGCGGCACCCCGCCCAGTCACAACGTGCGTGAGTTCCTCCGCGCGTCGGGCCGGCCTGTGCCGCTCCAGCCCGTGGAGGAACACATGAAGCACCACATGAAGCGTCAGCTGCGGCGTCTTGTGACCGAGCGCCCGTACAAGATCATCGCCGGCTCCGCCGCGGCGCTCGTGCTCGCCAGCGGCGTCGGCACGGCGCTGGCCGCCACCGATCACAACGCGCCCGTCCGCCAGGGGAACACCGCCGCCGGGCTGGCTCCGCGGCTCGGTGATGTCGCCACCCGCGGCGAGGCTCGCGTCGCCGCCGAGCCGTCGCCGTCAGCGAAGGACAGGGCCACGACCGACCCGGACGTGACCAAGAAGGCGAGGCCGAAGCCTCCGTCGACCAAGGTCCTCGACCACACCTACGAGGCGCAGACTGCCTACTGGAACTGCGGCCCGGCCGCTGTGCGCAACGCGCTCAGCGCGAGCGGCGTCGAGACCACCCAGGACGCGATGGTCGCCCCGCTGAACGCTGGCGAGAACGGCACCAACTCGGCGGAGGACACCACTCGCGGGCTCAACCAGATGGTCAAGGGCAACCCGTACCGGACGCACATGATCCCGGGCCAGGCCGCGACGCCGGCGCAGATCGACCAGCTCCAGGCCGACGTGGTCACCGCCATCACCGACGGCCGTGCCGTGGTCGCCAACACCGTCGGCTCCGCGACCGATACAGACGGCGGCTGGCACTCCTTCCCCGGCGGCCACTACATCGCCGTGGTCGGATATAAGGACGACGGCCGGACGGTGCGGATCGCCGACTCCGCCGACCCGAACATGGCCGCCTACTGGATGACCACCATCGACCTGGCGAACTGGATGGCCACCCGCGGCTACTCCGCCTGATCCCATCTCCGGCCCTCGGGCACCGGCTCGTTCGAGCCGGTGCCCGTCGCCTTTCGGTTCGCGCCCAGTAGCAGGCAGGACGGCACGTCGTGCGCCCTCTGGTATGGCTCAGCCGATCATCTTGTGCGGTCAGGTTAGGTGCCGCCCGACGCGGCGGGCAGGGGCGAACACGTACAGGTCCAGCATGCCGGGTGGGTTGGCCAGGCCGGGGCCGCCGGCGCGAAATCCGAACCAGCCCCTCTGTGGACTTTGGTGCGTCACCGATAACGGCATGACGCCGACACGGGAAACTCCATAGTGCCGCTCGCTGCTATAGGATTACGGCATGAGCACCCATGCTGAGCATGGGTGCCGTGACTTTGTGTCCGAATCCCTCGGACACAACATCTCCACATATTGATCATGGGTTGAACGGGCTCACTTGCCTGAGGCTCCTGTGGTCGGTGTACATCGTTCCTGATCGCAGATGATGCTGATCTTGTTTCTGTGCAGGAGCGCGGCCAGGTCATGCGGGTTCTGGGCGTCGCTGGCGAGGCCGGGATGTCCCATCAGTCGCGCGATGATGTGGTCTTCCCTGAGGTAGAGCATCTTGCGTCGGCCGTTGGTGGGCTGTTGGGTGCTGGTGTGGCCTTGGCGGCATCGGTAGCCCGGACGCTGGTTGATCCAGTGGGATTCCAGTCTTCGGCCGCATGGTGCGCAGCGCAGCAGGCCGGTGAACAGGTAGCGGCGGGCAGTCCCGTCGTGGCTGGCCACAACTGCACACCGTGCTGTTCGAGCAGGGGTGCCAGGTGCTGCAGCTGGTTGGCGGAGAATGCTCGTTCGTATTCGCCGACCACGATCGCGTCGAACCCACGGTGCGGATCGGGGAGCGCGGCCAGCAGCGCGGCGGCCTGCGGACGCTGCCGCCAGCCGCGGCGGCGCGAGCAGCCGGCATCGAAGTACTCGGCGACGATCAGCCCGTGACCGGCGACGAGTTCGCTGGCGCAGTCCCGCTGCCAGTGCCGGGACGTCACCCGGTCTTGATGCTCGATGGTCGACATCCGGCCGTAGAACGCAAACCGCAGACCACCCTGCCGCCGGACGCGCGGCTGCGCGCCGGCGTGCGGCTGGCTGTTGAGCCATCGGGTCATGGGATCCGCGGGATCGTCACTCTGGTGGTCCGACACGCCAACATTTCTACGAAGGATCTTCATGGTCGAGTCGGACAAAAAGTCCGCTGCGCTGGATGAAGGGCTGTCGGGCCGGAGCCGGTGGTAGCCGCCCGAACAAGGCGGTCCAGCTACGACCGCCCGATGCAGGCCGCGCCGACGAGTGGCCCACGGGACTTTCGAACGCGACGTGGTGACGCAGTGGTTCGCCGACCTTGAGATAAGCATCCGGGGCAGGACGGGAACCCGCACCCGCACGACGGCTGCGGCCGTGGAGTGTCGTAGTCTGCGCTGGTGACGTGGGACGGTCCGGCTGGTGCGATGCGCGGCTACCGCGCTGTCGCGGTGGCGGTCGTCGTCGCTGCGGTTCTGGTCCTGCACGCGCTGCAGTGCGCTAGGGGTCTGGACACTGCGACACCTTCGGCGGCTGCCAGTTCCACGACCTCCCTCGCTTCCTACGACGCGTCTGCGGCCCTGAACAGCCTCGCTGATGCCCTCGCCTCCGCCGATCCGGAGGCGACTGACGGGCATCATGCGCCGGCAGATGGCGGGAGCGTGGCCGTGACGGCCTGCCTGCTGTTGCTGGTGATCGGCGGCGCTGTCGTACTGGCGGCATTCCAGCGCTGGGTCCGCCGGCTACCTGTTGGCCGGGGGCTGCGTCACCGGCCGGTGAGCCGGCCTGTGACGGTCCGGCTGCTGTCACTGTTGTGCGTGTCGCGGGTGTAGAACCGGTTTGCGGTTGTGAGCCCGTGGCGGTCCACGCGTCCTGATACGTGGCCGGCTGAGTAGCCGTCGCGGGCCTTCGTTCCTGCCGAGTCTGCCAAACGTGGTCCTGGCCAGTCGGCCAGCAAGCTCGGCTGTCCCTTCGTCGGGTCTGAGGATGCCGTGAACGACACCGTCACTTACATGCTGGCCGTGCGCGGGTTGTGCTGCGACCGTGCGGAGAGCGCAGTACGGCGAATTTTGGAAGATCTGCCGGGGGTGCATCGGGCGCACGTGTCCGCAGCAGCGGGCCGCGCGGTGGTGGACGCCGACCCGGTCGTCGTCACCGCTCCCGTGCTGACCGCGGCGCTCGCCGCGTCCGGCTATCCGTCCCGGCTGGAATCGCTCTGATCTCCGGCCCGCCCGCCGCCTCCTGATCGGGGCGTGCGGTAGCGGGTTGACTCATTCGTGGAGAGTCGATGGCTGCTCTATCTGACAATCTGTTCACTCTTGCTCTCCTCGGCCACCTCACGGCCGTGATCGCCTTTGCCGCGGCCCAGGTGGCACCGCGGCGGGTTGCCGTACCGGTTCCTGCGACGGTGCCTGCGGCTGCCGTCCCGACGATGGCTGCCGTGTCGCGCCGGGTTGCCATCGGGCGCGTCGTCGGCCTGGGCGCGGTCGGGGCGGCCGCGGCGGCGCAGGCCGGCAGCCTGGTCGCCCGGGCGGCCGCGGCGGGGCGCGTGCCGTGGGGAAACATGTACGAGTTCATCGTGGCGGTGACCCTGGTCGGGGTGCTCGCCTGGCTGGTCCTGGCGGTCCGGCGCCCCGCGTTGCGGCCACTGGGCCTGTACGTCGCGGTGTGCGCGTTGGTGCTGCTCGCCGCGGCGGGCCTGCACGTGTACACGCCGGCGGGTCCGCTGGTACCGGCGTTGCAGTCGGTGTGGCTGGCGGTGCACGTCAGCGCCGCCGCAATCGCGTCCGGGTTGTTCCTGATCGGGTTCGTCGCTGCCGTGGCCCTGCTGCTACGGGCGCGTTATGAGCGACGGGGCACGCCGAGATCGGGGGATCTGCGTGACACCTTGGCGGCGCGGCTGCCCGCGATGGCGGTGTGGCGGCGGCTGTCGTTCCGGATGCACGGGGCGGGCTTCCTGGTGTGGACCTTCGCGGTGATGGCCGGAGCGGTGTGGGCGGAGGCGGCGTGGGGCCGCTTCTGGGGCTGGGACCCGAAGGAGACGTGGGCGTTCATCTCCTGGGTGGTGTATGCGGCCTACCTGCACGCGAACGCGACCGCGAGTGTGCGGGCCACCACCGCGGCGTGGGTGGCGGTGGTGGGCTGGGCGACGATGATGTTCAACCTGTTCGCGGTGAACCTGGTGATCTCTGGTCTGCACTCCTACGCGGGGGCCTGAGCCGTGGTCAGCCGCTACTTGACGGGGTTTGCGCCGCGGCCCGCGGCGGTTGTCGCACCTGCGTGCGGCGCGGAGCTCTCCTCGTCGTGCGGCGCGGCGGCGGCCGAGAGCAGCCGGGCGAACAGCTGGGCGGTGCGGGCGCCGGTCATGCCGGTGCCCGTGAACCGGTGGGTCACCCCGTTGACGTGTTCGATCGTGACGGTGATGCCGCCGTTGGCCTGCTCACTGCGGGCCGCGCTGATGTCCCGTACGTGGATGGCGGAGCCGGGGTGGCGCTCGGCGCGCCAGAGCAGCACTGCGGCGACGGCTGCACCGATGCCGCCGGCGATGATCAGGCCGACTGTCGCGGCGGTGGCCCACAGGCCGACGGCCGGGCCGATCGCGTGGCCGACACCGATGGAGATGGCAGCGAGGCCGAGGCCGAGCATCACCGCTCCGGCGGACCAGTGCAGCAGCCTCCGCCAGCGGGTGGCGGCGGGGGTGATCCACACCGTGGTGTCGTCGGAGCGGAGGCTGGCGGTCTCGCCGGAGTCGAGCGCAACGGGGAACACCTTCACGCCGCTACCGTACGTCACGCAGAGAGAGGGCGGACAACATGCCTGGCTTCCCGAGCGGCTATCGTCGGGGCGTGTCGCCCTGGCTTCGTCCCCGCTGGCTCGTTGGCCACGTGCTCGTCGGTGTGGTCGCGGTGGTGTTCCTGCGGCTGGGCTGGTGGCAGTGGCAACACGCGCGGCAGGGCAACACCCTCAGCTACGGGTACGCGTTGCAGTGGCCGCTTTTTGCCGCCTTCGGGGTCTTCTTCTGGGTCAAGGTGGTGCGCGAGCGGTTGAGCCACGCCGACGTCCGACGGCAGGGGGGCAGGCCGCAGGCAGCGGTGCCGTCGCTGGGTCACAGCTGGCGCTTCGAGCGCAGCGACCCGGACGGCGCGGCGCCGGCGCGGATGACGCCCGCCGCTGTGACGCAGACCGACGCCCAGGATCCGCAGGTGGCCGCCTACGAGGACATGCTGCGGTGGCTCAACGACGACCCCCGCCGGCACGTCTCGGACTACCCGGGCTTCCAGGACCGCTAGACCTCGACACCTCGAACGCGCCGCTGCCGGCACGGTCCCGTCGCACCGGCGTCGATGACGGCTGCCGGCTCAGGCAAATGCCGCCAGCGGTCTCCGCGGCGCCGAGCCTGCTGACAGATGTCCGCATCGACACCGTGCCGCCACCACCGCGCCGCTGCGCAGACAACCACCTGCGGCCGCGCCTGTGCGAAGGTCGTCACTCCAGTGCCGTGAGGCGTCCCGCCGGCGGCTCCCGCCACGCTGCTCTCCGGCTGCCCGCGGACGCGGCCGCGCCCGATAGGCAGCTCCTGGCGTCGGGCCTCGCCTCGACGACCATGCGTGGTTCTGCCGGCCGCTGCTCGTCGAAGTCACGCCTCGACCGTCGGTCGCGGCCCACGCGTGGGCGTCCTCGACCGGTGGCGGACGAGCGCCGCTGCGGTGTGCTTCCGCCCGGCCCGCCTTGCCAGCCGACCGGCATGGCTAGCGACGGCCCGTGCGGCCGAACACCCGACGTTGACCACGAGGACCAGGAGGGTCTGTGAACATGAGTACGCCGGCGACAGCCGGGCACGACGATCCGGCGGCCGGGGACGTGACGGTGCGGCCGAGGCGGATACGGCAGATCAGCCTGGGCGCCGCAGCGGTGATCCTGGCGATCAACGTGTACGCGGGGCTCACCTTGAGTGGAACCACCTCCAACGGGGGAAAACTGTTTCCCGCCGACCGGTGGGCAGTCATCGGGGTCGGGGTGTTATTCACCGGGCTGACCCTGCTGCCGTGGCGGCTGCGGGTGCAGGCCGACGTCGAGCGGGTGCGGGTGCGCAACCTGCTCGGTGATGTCACCGTGCCGTGGCAGGTGGTGGAGCGGGTTCGGTTCGACCGCAAGGCGGTGTGGGCGTCGCTGGATCTGGTCAACGGCGACGTGGTGCCGCTGCTGAGCGTGCAGGTGATCGACCACGCGGACGCCGTCGCTGCCGTCAGACGTCTGCGAACCCTGCTCGCCGCCGCCCGGGCCATGGATGCGGACGGGGCCGGTTCCGTGGCGCCACCCGCCGAGGGCGGGCCCGCCGTTGAAGGGGCGGCCCCTGCTGCGGGGGATCGATCCACCTCCAGTTGAGTTGCACTTATTGCAATGTGAGCATATGTTGGCTCGGTCGGTCGACAGGAGGGGCAGCCGGGCATGGGCGAGGGACACGACCACGGGCAGCAGATCATGCGCGCCGGTGAGAAGCACCGGGGCCGGTTGTGGGCGGCGTTCGCCCTGCTGGTCGCTTTCATGCTGGTCGAGGCGGTCGCGGCGTGGTTGACCGGTTCGCTGGCGCTGCTGTCGGATGCCGGGCACATGTTCACCGACGTGCTCGGCATCGGCATGGCGCTGGCGGCGATCACCGCAGCCAGCAAGGCCTCTCACGACGGGCAGCGCACATTCGGGTTGTATCGGATGGAGGTCCTCGCCGCGCTGGCCAACGCGGTGCTGCTGTTCGGCGTCGCCATCTACGTGCTGGTGGAAGCGGTGCGCCGCTTCTCCGCGCCGCACGAGGTGCTGGCCGGGCCGATGCTGGTCGTCGCGGTGGCCGGCCTGGTGGCCAACATCGCGGCATTCTTCCTGCTGCGTTCAGGCTCGGAGGAGAGCCTGAACGTGCGCGGCGCCTACCTTGAGGTGCTCGGCGACCTGTTCACCTCGGTCGGCGTCATCGTCGCCGCTGGAATCATCGCCCTGACCGACTGGTGGTACGCCGACCCGATCATCGCGGTGGCGGTGGGCCTGTTCATCCTGCCCCGCACCTACAAGCTGGGCCGGGCCGCGGTGCGGGTGCTGGTGCAGGCCGCCCCGCCGCACCTGGACGTCGCGCAGGTCCGCGACGCCCTGGCCGCGGTCGACGGCGTCGCCGACGTGCACGACCTGCACGTCTGGACCCTGACCTCGGGGATGGAGGTCGCGTCGGCGCATCTGATCCTCGCTCGCGACAGTGACCTGGCGGGGGTCCTGGCCGCGTCCCGGCAGGTGTTGCACGATCGGTTCTCCATCGAGCACGCGACCCTGCAGGCCGAGCCGCAGGGCGCCGACGGCGTCTGCGACGCAAGCGGTTGGTGATGGTTTGTGGGGAACTTTCCGCTGCCTCTGCGCGACTATCTGAGGAATGACCCGCTAGCTGGGAGTCCGGCCTTGACCCGCACGTACCGTTTCGTCCTGCCCGTCCGTGTTGCTGCTGCCCTCTGCGTGGCCACCGCCCTGCTCGTGCCGGCCACGCCGGCGTGGGCACACAACGCCCTGCGCGACTCGACGCCGGCCGCCAACGCCCGTCTGGCCGCCGCCCCGCAACAGATCGAGCTGATCTTCGTCGAACGGCTCGATCCGCGGTTCACGACCATCGCGGTCACCGCCCCGGGTGACGTTGCCGCCGTCGCCGGCAAGCCGGCCGTGTCGGGTACCCGCGCCACCCAGCCGCTCAAGTCTGACCTGCCCGCCGGCAGGTACACGGTGGCGTACCGGGTGGTGTCCGTCGACGGGCATCCGGTGCAGAGCTCCTACACGTTCACCGTCACCGCGTCGGCGTCCCCGCTCGCGGCATCCGCACCGCCGGCGTCGGCCCTCACCACACCGCCGTCGGTGCCGGCGACCACTGCCGCTTCCTCGGCCGCCGCCGCTGATGGCGCCCCGAGCATGGGGGTCGGGCTGGTGGCGGTGCTGCTCGCGCTCGTGGCGGCCGGGGCGGGTCTGCTGCTGTGGCGCAAGCGGGCGGCCCGGCGATGAGCATGCAGAGCGTCGTGCGGCGTCCGGTGCTGGTGCCCGTCGGCACTGTCCTCGTCGCGGCCGCGGTCGGAGCGGCGCTGTTGTGGTGGGGTGGCGGCGCGGTACCCCAGACGGTGCCGGGCCTGCCGGACCCGGGCCCGACCACCGCGTGGATCCTGCCGGCCGCCCGGTTGGGCATGCAGGTCGGTGCGGTCATCACCGTCGGGCTGCTGCTGGCCGTGGTGATGCTGTCGCCCCGCGACGACGAAGGTCGCCTGTCGGCCCTGGGCTACCGCCGCCTGCGCGCTGCGGCATTCAGTGCTGCCGCCTGGGCGGCGGCGTCCGCGGTGGCGGTCTGCTACACCCTGGTCGACCTGTTCGGGCTGCCCGCCGCCCAGGTGTTGTCCGTGCGGGCGGTGCTGCACTTCGCCCTCAGCGTGGCGCTCGGGCAGGCGCTGGCCCTCAGCGGCGTCCTCGCGTTGCTCGTGGCGCTGATCGCCGCCAGGAGCCTGCGTCCGGGCGGTGCCCTGGCGGCGTTGTGTATCGCGGTGGCGGCGACGATCCCGCCGGTGTTCACCGGGCACGCCGCCGGTTCCGGCAACCACCAGATCGCGGTGTCCGGGCAGCTGCTACACGTCATCCCGGTCACCCTGTGGGCGGGGGGTCTGTTCGCCCTGGCCGTCACCGCCCGCGGGTCGACCGCCGACCTGGCCGTCGCGGTGCGCCGGTTCTCGCCGCTCGCGCTGGCCTGCCTGGTCGTCGTCGGCGCCTCCGGCCTGGTGTCCGCCGCCACCCGCCTGTCCGCCCCGGCGGAGTTGCTGACCACCCGTTACGGGCAACTGCTGCTGGTCAAGATCGCGGCGCTCGCCGCGGTCGGGGTGGCCGGGCTGCTGCACCGCCGCCGTTCGATGCCCGCCCTGTGCGCGGGGCGGCGGCGTCCGTTCCTGCGGGTGGCGGTGGTGGAGACGCTGCTGTTCGCCGCCACCCTCGGCGCCGCCGTGGCGCTGTCGCGTACCCCCGCACCGCTCGGTGAGGTGGAGGAGGACTCGACGGCGGCCCTGCTCGGTTTCCCCATGCCGCCACCGTTGAGCATCGAGACCGTGGCGAGGCTGTGGCTGCCCGACCCGCTGATCATCGCCGCCGCGGTGGCCGCCGCCGGGCTGTACCTGGCCGGGGTGTGGCGACTGCGCCGCCGCGGTGACACGTGGCCGCCCGCCCGCACCGCGCTGTGGCTGGCCGGCTGCGCGGTGATCGTCATCGCCACGTCCAGCGGCCTGGCCCGTTACGGACCGGTGTTGTTCGCCGTGCACATGGTGCAGCACCTGCTGCTGATGATGGTCGCCCCGATCCTGCTGGTGCTCGCCGGGCCGGTCACCCTCGCCCTGCGCGCGCTGCCCCCGTCGACCGACCCCCGGTGGCCCGGCCCCCGTGAGTGGCTGCAGACCGCCCTGCACTCCCGGGTCTCCCGCGCGCTGACCCATCCAGTGGTCGCGCTGGCCCTGTACGTCGTGAGCCTGTACGTGCTCTACTTCACCGGCCTGTACGAGCTGGCGGTCCGTTCCCACGCCGCGCACCTGGCCATGATCGGCCACTTCCTCGGCGTCGGGTACCTGTTCTTCTGGACCGTGATCGGCATCGACCCCGCCCCCCGGCGGGTGCCACACCCGCTGAAGGCGATCCTGGTGCTGATCAGCATGGTGCTGCACGCCTTCCTCGGTGTGGCGCTCATGCAGTCGGGCGGCGTTCTCGCCGCCGACTGGTGGACCGCCCTCGCCCGTCCCTGGGGGCCCACTCCACTTCAGGACCAGCGCAACGCCGGCGGGGTCGCCTGGTCCTTCGGGGAACTGCCCACGGTCATCGTGCTCGGCGCCCTGATGCTGCAGTGGATCCGCGCCGACGAGCGGGAAGCCCGCCGCCGTGACCGCGCGGCCGACCGCGCCGAAGCGGAGGGCCGCGAGGACGACGAACTGGCCGCCTACAACCGCATGCTCGCCGGACTCGCCGAACGAGACCGGCAGGTTCCCCGGTGAACCGCCGCCCGCCGAATGCCGGTGCCGGGAACCGGCAGCGGGCGATCAACGACTACCTGTCGACGACGGCACACGAACGAGGCAGAAAGTTGGTTCGGATGAGACACCGATGGGCGATCGTCGCACTGGCCGTCACGGCCGCCACCGTCACGGCGGCCAGCCCCGCGTGGGCCCACACCGACGCGAAGCTGACGCCGGCGCGCGCGGGCGCCGCCAACGCCGTGCTGTCCGTCGACGCCGAGGCCGAGTCCCGCACCGCCGGCACCACCTCGGTGCAGGTCTACCTGCCCGAGGGCATCGCCGCGTCAGACATCACCCTGCTCAAGGCCCCGCCCGGCTGGAAACTGTCCACCACCACGCCGAACAGCTACACCGTCGCCGGACCGGCCGTCCCGGTCGGGCAGGACGCCGAACACCAGGTACGCGTGCGGCAGCTGCCCAACACTGCGCAGGTGTCGTTCAAGATCCTGCAGAAGTACAGCGACGGACGTATCGACCGGTGGATCGAGGTGCCCAGCTCCGCCAACCCGGAGCCGGCCAACCCCGCCCCGACCGTGAAACTCGCCGCCGCCCCGACCCCCAGCCCGACCGGCTCCGCCGTCGAGGCGAGCAGCCCGAGCGTCGCACCTGCCACCGACGCCCCGATCACCGATGGACCTGCCGCGAGCACTCAGCAGGACGCCGGTAACGGCGGGGTGTGGCTGGTCGTCGGGATCGTCCTGGCGCTGCTGGCCGCCGCCGGCATCGTGGTGTCGTTGCGGCGACACCGGCCCTGAGTGCGGCGACCTGGTCGGGCTCGGGCGCTGATGCCCTTCGTGGACACTTCCACCGATAGGATCCGTCCCGTGCCGGTGCGGTGGCGGGACCCGGTCAGTCGACGCGATGGCCTGCGTCTGCGCGAGCTGCTCTGCTTCCTCGTCGCCGCGGTCGTCGCGATGATCGCGGCCCACGGGACGCTCGACGTGGCCGCGGCGAGTGTCACTCACCCGTCCCCGTCCTCGACGGCCCTGCACGCCCAGCCCTGCCCGGACGAGCGGCCCGGCCACGTCACGCGCGCCTGCCCGGCGGAATCGCCCCGCACACTTCCCGTCGCCGAGCCTGCCAGCCCCACCCTGAGGTGCCCGCCCGTGCGGCCCTCAGGCGACCTACCGCATGTAGACCAGCGGCGCGTTTCTGCAACTGCTCGGCGGCGGTGTTCTTGAGCACGACTGAGCGGTGATTCTCGGCGGCTCTGATCCCGTGGCGATGACACCAGCAGCTACGTGCGCACTGGGACAGCTGCGGCTGAGCAGCGCCGGGGACAGCCGCTCACCACGGCACCGGGCATAGACAAGCCCGCCAGTGCCACTGGCGCTGGTGACCTGGCGCTTGCCAGTACGCGCTACAACCCGGCGAGGGTGTACAGCCCGAGGAACCCGACGAAGAACAGGGCGGCCGTCCACGGGGTCTCGGGGTGTTCGTGAGCCTCCACCAGAAGCTCTTCGGTGACCAGGTACAGCAGGGCAGCAGCACCGAAGGCCAGCACAGCGGCCAGGACCCCACGGCTGGCGCCGCCGAGCAGTGCCGCACCGCCGATCGCTCCTGCAGCGGTCGCCAGACCGAGCGCACTCGGAATCATGGCGGCCCGCACCCGGCCCGCACCTCGCTTGGCCAGTGCGGCGCTCACCGACAGGCCGAGGAACAGGACCTCCAGGGTGAGTGCGATCGTGAGGATGACGCCCTGGCTCTTTCCGAGGGTGACGCCCAAGCCGACGAGCAGGCCGTCTACGAGCAGGTCGACACCGACCGCGGCCAGCAGCCCGGCGGGGACACCGATGGGGCGGGTGGCCTCCACCCGGCGGGAGTAGGCCCCCAGAGCCAACAGCAGAACCACGCCGGCGGTGAACGCGCCCACCACGATCAGCAGGTGGCCTTCTCGGCGCAACTCCGGCAGCAGCTCGCCAGCGAGCGCGGCGAACACCACTCCGGCGGCGAAGTGCTGGATTCCGCTGGAGACCGCCGGGCCGGGAGTCCTCAACGTAGCGATCACCGCGCCTGTCACGGTGGCCACGACGGGAAAGGCCACCAGGATCGCTGCCGTGCCGACTACGTTCACAGGCGTCCTCTCCTGTCCTCGACCCAGAGCGCGAGGCGCCGTCAGGGCACCCTGGTGTTCGTGCCCGGCGATTGGTCGGCCAAACCAGCGCGGCTCGGTCCCACCGACTTTGAGCAGCTTCGGGAGGCGCGCTCGATGACGCGGCGGTCGTGATCGCTGCCGTCGTGGTGTCTGCGAGCATGGACTGTTCCGTAGCTGGTGGTCTGGAACAGGTGGAGGTGGGGGCATGGCGACGGATCTGGTCGGCGCCCTCGCCGGGGCGTCGTTGGCCGCGTTCGCGCTGGCCTGGATGTCGGCGGTGGCCGGCCCCGGCGGCGGTGTGCTGCTGCTGCCCGTGTTCACCGCGCTGTTCGGACTGCGGTGGCACTGACTCCCGCGACCCTGCTGGGCGCCTGGGTGGGCAAGAAGACCGTGGGGCGGATCAGCGACCGACTGTTCGTCGCCGTCGTGGGGGTTGGTCTGATCGCCGCCGGCGTGCTGTTTCTGGCCGGCTTCTGACGTCACCCGAGCCGGCTACTCCTCATCCGCGTCTCAGGTGAGGTGTTGCCGGACGCGGCGGGGCGGGGTGAACGCGTAGAGGTCGAGCACGCCGGGTGGGTCGGCCAGGCCGGGGCCGCCGGCGCGGATCCAGGCGGCGATGTCGTCGCTCGCGTCGGTGTCGTTGATCAGGCCGAGCCAGCCCGGTCGCCCGCCGGCGCGGCGGCCGGCGGGGAGGGCTGTACGACGATGACGTTGGCGTGCGCGCAGGTGTCGAGGCAGTCGCTGACCCGTACCACAGCGACGTCGGCGACTGCCGCTTGCAGCTGGGCCAGTTGCCCGGCGTGGTCGAACCCGGCGGAGGTGCCGCAGCAGCAGCCCTGGCAGACCGTGACGGTGCAACCGGCCGTCGCGCCGCCGTCCCGGCCGCGGCGGCTCACGGCGCCCCTTCGGTCTGGGCGCGTCGCCATGCGGAGGAGGCGAGTAGGCGTAGGCCGTTGAGGCCGACGATGACGGTGGAGCCTTCGTGCCCGGCGACACCCAGGGGGAGGGGTAGGTTGCCGAACAGGTCCCAGCAGACCAGCACGGTGATGAAGGGTGCCGGCGATGATCAGGTTCGCCGTGACGAGGCGGCGGGCGCGCCGGGACAGGGCGGTCGCGCTGGGCAGGGTGGCCAGGTCGTCGCGGACGAGGACGGCGTCGGCGCTGGAGGGCAAGGTCGGAGCCGCCGCGGCCCATGGCGACGCCGAGATTGGCGGCGGCGAGGGCGGGTGCGTCGTTGACGCCGTCGCCGACGAGCAGCACCCGCCGGCCGCTGGCCTGTACGGCGCGCACCTGGTCGACCTTGTCCTGCGGCAGCAGCCCGGCGTGCACGTCGGTGATCCCGGCCTCCGCCGCCAGGTGCCCGGCGGCGCCGGCGTTGTCACCGGTGAGCAGCATCGGCCTGGCCCCGGTGAGGCGGGTCAGCGCGATGACGGCGTCGGAGCGGATCCGGTCGGCCAGGGCAAGCACCCCGACGGGCGTCCCGTCGACGATCACCACCATGGCGGTGTGGCCGGTGGCCTGCGCGTCGGCGGCCACGGCCCGGGCCTGGGCCACGGCCATGGGCGTGAGCTCGTCGAGCAGGACCGGCCTGCCCACGGCCACCTGCCGGCCGTTGACCACCGCGCGTACGCCCCGGCCGGGCACGGACGTGAAGTCGGCCGCCGCCGGCACCGGCAGCCCGTGGTCCTGCGCCGCCGCGAGGACCGCGGCACCGACGGGGTGTTCGCCTGGCGTGCTCGGCCCCGGCGGCAAGCCGCAACACCTCCTCCGGGCGGGCGTCGCCGATGGGGTGGATGTCGACGACGCGGGGATGGCCTTCGGTGAGGGTGCCGGTCTTGTCGAACGCCACCCGCTCGGGGTCGGCGAGGTGTTCCATCACCACGGCGGACTTGACCAGGACGCCGTGGCGGCCGGCGAGGGCGATCGCGGACAGTAGCGGCGGCATCGTGGCGAGGACCACGGCGCACGGCGATGCCACGATCATGAACGTCATCGACCGCAACAGCGTCGAGCGCAGGTCGGCGCCGAAGAGCAGGGGTACGGCGAACAGCGCCAGGGTGGCGACGACCACCGCGATCGAGTACCGCTGTTCGACCTTCTCGATGAACAGCTGCGTCTTGGCCTTGGTCGCCGACGCCTGCTCCACCAGGGCGACGATGCGGGCGATCACGGACTCGCCCGCTTCACGGTGCACGCGTACGACGAGCGTGCCGGTGCCGTTGAGGGTGCCGGCGAACACCTCGTCGCCGACCGACTTGCCCGCAGGCAGCGGCTCCCCTGTGATGGTGGCCTGGTCCACCTCGCTGATGCCGTCGACGACGACCGCGTCGGCGCCGATGCGCACACCCGGGCGGACCCGCACATGGTCACCGAAGCGCAGCTCGACCGTGTCCACCACTGTCTCGCCGCCGTCGGGGTCCACCCGCGTCGCCTGCTCGGGCTGTGGATCCGGGTCGGGGCCGCCGTGGCCGTCCTCGCCGCCGGCGGCGCGGCCCTGTACGCCTGGCAGCGCCGACGCAGGGCCTGAAGGGCAGACCATCCCGTCATGCAGTCGGAACGGCAGGGCAGCGGCGGGGCGGATAGGATCTCCGCGATGAGACGCTGGCAGATGACCACGGCGCAGCGAGGCGACGGACGCCTCAGCCGCGTCGTCTGCCTGCTCCTGGTTGTCCTCGTGGCGCTGATCGCCGCCCACCCGGTCACCGGCGCCAGCGCGGCGCGCAGGCACACCCAACCGCTGGCCGGTGTCAGCGTGGCTCACCACGGCCAGGACTGTCCCCAGGACCGCCCCAGCCATGCTGAGCAGGCCTGCCCCACCCAGTCGTCGAGCACTACCCCGGTCACGGCCTCACTCATCCGGCCGTTGACTCTGACGAGCCGGCGACTGCCTCCGTTGCCCGCCGAGCGGATCCATCAGGATGACCCGGGGACCCATCTGTGTCCTCGCCTGACACAGTTGGCGGTGTCCCGCACGTAAGAGCCACTCCGCGTGGCATGGCTTCGGCGGCGCAGGCAGCCTGCCTCGCCGCCGCGAGCGGGAACCGGGTATCGCCATGGCTGTCGTGGCGGGCGACCGCCCCGGACAGGCACTGCCCGCGCTGGCCGGGTGTGCTTCCGGCCCCCGCATCCCCTGCCCGCGTCGCGTTCCTGAGCGGGTTAGGGCGATGGGTACGCGTCAGCCACCTGCTGCTCACCGGCTCCATTCGACTGGAGCCGTCCAGGAACATCGGCATGTCTTCCGCCCATCGGGCGCATCCCCCACTCCCACTAGTGAGAGGCATCGTGATGAGAGCTTCCAAGTCCTCTGCCCGTACCCGACCGGCGAAGGCCGTCGCGGTGCGCCCCGGCCGGCCGTGGGGCGTCATCGCCGTCGTCACGGCGGTGAGCGTGCTCGGCGTGGCGATCATCGGCTACGCCGCGGTCGCCACGTGGCAGGGCACCCGGCCCTGGGCGCAGCGTCTGACCGGCCTGTCCGGCGTGACGGATTACGCGTCGAAGAAGCCGGCGTGGCTGGCTAGTGAGCACAAGAGCGGCCCGCTGACCTACGAGGTGACCCCGTCGGTGGGTGGCAGCCACAACAGCGCGTGGCAGAACTGCACCGGCGACGTTTACGACGCGCCGATCGCCGCCGAGCACGCCACCCACAGCATGGAACACGGCGCGGTGTGGATCACCTACCGGTCCGACCTGCCCGCCGACGAGGTGCAGCGCCTGGCCGGGCGGGTCCGCGGCGTCGACTACATGCTGCTCAGCCCGCACGACAACCTCGACGCGCCGATCTCGCTACAGGCGTGGGGCTACCGCCTCACCGTCCCCTCCGCCGACGACGAGCGGATCGACGAGTTCATCCGCGCGGCCCGGGTCAACGCCGGACCCGAGCAGGGCGCGACGTGCTCGGGTGGGATCACCGCCACCGGCACGACGCCCCGTGACCTTGCCCCTCAGGGCCAGTAGGGGCCAGCCATGGACAACGCGCAAACACCCCCGCAACCCCAGCCGGACCCGCCGGCGAGTCGCCGCTGGTGGCCGCTCGTGGCCGCGGCCCTCGTCGTCTTCGCCGTCGGTGTCGCCGTGGGACTGCTCGTTCCGGCCGTGCGGGCACCCGGCGACACGTCCGCCGACGCCGGCTTCGCCCGGGACATGGCAACCCACCACGCCCAGGCCGTGGAGATGTCGATGATCGTGCACGCCCGTACCGACGATCCCGAGGTCGCCACCCTCGCCATGGACATCGCACTCACCCAACAGGCGCAGATCGGCATCATGCGGACCTGGCTGACCCAGTGGGGCCTGCCACCGACCGGCAGCCAACCGGCCATGGCCTGGATGAACGACATGAACGGCATGGACCACGGCGGTGCAGACGCGACCGGCGCCGCACCCATGCCGGGCATGGCGACCAAGGCCGAGATCACCCAGCTGCGCGAGACCACCGGCCGGAACCTGGACATCAGGTTCGCCGAGCTGATGATCCGCCACCACCGCGGCGGACTCGCCATGGTCGAGGCGATCCTGGCCGCAGAGCCCCGCCCGGAAGTCCGCGACCTGGCGGCGCGGATGCGCGCCGGCCAGCAGGCCGAGATCACCGCTTTGCAGAAGCTGCTGGACCGGCTGCACTCCACCGCCTCCACCGATGCGTCCACCAACTGACGCGTCGCTCGGCCCCGCCGCCCAGGCCGCCGGCGGGTACGCGCCTCGCCTCCGCCCGCACCCTGGCCACCTGGCTCGGTCCCGCATCAAAGTGGGCCATGGCTGGCGGGGCGTTGGCTGTCCTGCTGGCCGCCGGATACCGCCGGCGCGCGGCACTGATCCGTGCGCGAAACGCCCGCTTGGGCGGCATGGTGATGAACCGCTGACCGCCGGCCCGCCTCGGCGTGGTCGACGTACCGTCAGGACGTGGCCGGCGGTCCGACCGATTCCAACGGCGGAGTCCTGGTCAGCGTGCCCGGCCGCCGCGACGGGTTGGCGCGCAGGGGGAGGGAGCGGGTATGGCCAGCGCGCGGGTGCGGACGGCGCCTGGGCGCCGCGTCGAGCGGGCCCGGCGACCGCACGTTGCGCTGGCCGTCGTGCTGATCCTTGCCGGGGTGTTCGCTACCGGCGCCGGGCTCGGCAGCAACGGCAGCGGCAGCGGCCTGTTGGGCTGGTTGCCTTTCGTCGGTCAGCGGGGCAGCGCGGAGGCGTTGGGTCCGAGCCGGCCGGTGCGGATCAGCATTGACGCGATCAAGGTGAACGCGGCGGTGGGGCCGGTCGGCGTGGCGGCCGACGGGTCCATCGCCGTGCCCCCGCTGTAACGGGCCGACGACACCGGCTGGGCGACCTGCGTAAGGGCTCCCGCGTCGAGATCACTCGGGCTCACCGTTCGGTCGCGGTGTTCGCGGTCACCTCGGTCGAACGGTTCGACAAGAACCGCCTGCCCGCAGACCGGGTCTACGGCGGCGACGGCGGGCCCGGGCTCCGCCTGATCACCTGCGGCGGCGCGTGGATCGGCGGAAGCGTCGGCTACGCCGACAACACCATCGCCTTCGCCTCGCTGGTCGGCTCGCGCCAGCGCTGACCGAGCGGGGTCCCCGGGACCGGCCCGCCGTGGTGTGGCCCGGTCAGATGCTGATCTGGCCCGGCCCGACCGTGGCCCGTAGCCAGATCATCAGGTCGGTCCACGCTCCGGTGAGCAGCGCGAGCCCGATCGCGACGAGCAGCGCACCGCCGAGGCGGGTGACCCACCGGTGGTGGCGGCGCACGAAGCGGGTGAGGGTCAGCGTGCGCCGCAACCCGAGGCCGACGAGCAGGAACGGCAGGCCCAGGCCGGTGCAGTAGGCCAGGGCGAGGACGGTGGCCCTACCGGTGGTGGATTCCACCGCCGCCAGGCCCAGCACTGCGCCGAGGGTGGGGGACACGCACGGCGTCCAGGACAGGCCGAACGTCGCGCCGAGCACGGGTGCGCTGGCGATCCCGGCGGACGGGAGCCGGGTGGCGCGGACCTGCCGTTGCAGCAGCGGGAACGCCCCGAGGTAGCCAGCGCCGAGGAGCACGGTCAGCGTCCCGGCGGCGATCTCGATGGTGCGCGCGTTGGTCACCAGGGCGCGGCCGGCGGCGTTGAACGCCACGGCCACGGTGACGAACACGACGGCGAACCCGGCGATGAACCCGAGCGTGCCGGCCACGACCCGCGCCCGCGCCCGCCGCCGGGTCGCCACGGCGACAGCGCCGGCCGCCGGGGGCGGGGTGGGCTGCGCCGCGGCGTCGAGGTCGGTACCGGCTAGGCCGGTGACGTAGGACAGGTAGCCCGGCACCAATGGCAGGACGCAGGGGGATAGGAAACTCACCAGTCCCGCCGCGGCGGCGACGGCCATCGCGGCCAGGAGGGGCCCGGTCGCGGCGATGGCCGCGAACTGCTCGCCCATGTCAGCCGGCTCCGGCCGACGTGCGCGCCACGGAGTCCGGTTCCACCAGTCGCGGCATGTGTCCTCCCTCAGGTCGCGCTGGCTGCGCAACGGTCATCGTCTCACGCCGCTACTACCTTTCGTAGTATGGGGTGTGCCGTCCGCGCACTGGGACGGCTTGCCCCGCAGGGGACGCCGACCGGCCCGCCGCGCGGGTCGGCTGTTGCGGCGCGCCCGGACGCGGCCGGTGTCGCGCGCCCGTGGCCGTCAGATGCACAGCACCCTCCGTCGTGGTGGCGGCCGCGCAGGTCGTGGCGGCGATCCTGGATTCCTCCCTTCGCCGCAACCGGAGGATCTAGCCTGAATAACAGTCTTCTGGTCGGACGGCAGTGATCGATGAGCCTGTCCCCGCCGCACCCCCTGAGCCCGCCGCGCTGCTCGACCTTCCGCTGACCACGGTCGCGGTGGCGCTGCCAGTCGACCACCGCTCGGTGGCAAAGGTGAGGGAGGCGCGGTGGCAGGTGCCGGCGGCCGGGCGGCCGGCTCGGAGAGCACCCTGGAAGTCCAGCTTTCAGCGGTGCTGCCGGCCGCGCAGGACGAGCGGGATCAGTGCGTGCAGCGGCTGCGGGAGCGGCTGTCCGGGACACGGGGGCTGCGCGACGCGCACGTGCACGACCGCGACGGGCAGGCAGTGGTGTGCGTGCACTACGACCCCGTCGTGCTGCCGCTGGACCGGCTGCGTCGGGTGGTGTCTCAGACCGGCGCGCAGGTCAGCGACCGCTACCGGCATGCGTGGCTCCGGGTGACCGGGATGGACTGCGGTGACTGCTCTGCGAGCATCGAGCACGTCCTCACCCGCCAGAACGGGGTGCTGGCCGCCTCGGTTAGTTACGCCGCGGAGCGGCTGCGGGTGGAGTTCGACAGCGACGTCGTGTCGTTGGACGACCTGGTCCGTCTGGTGCGCGCCATGGGCTACGGCGTGGAGGTCCCGCGCCGGCGAGGGTGGGTGCGCACCCGCGCGGAGCTGCTGTTGGCGCTGGCCGCCGGCGTACTGCTCGCGATGGGCTTCGCCGGTGAGACGTTCCTCGACTGGCCCGCCACGGTTGTCGTGGTCGCGTACGGGCTGGCCTATCTGACCGGCGGATTCACCGCGGCACGGCACGCGGCGGCCGCCGCGGTGCGGCTACGGCTGCAGATCGACGCGCTGATGGTCGTCGCGGCCGTCGGCGCTGCGGTCGTCGGGGCCTGGGCCGAGGGCGCGCTGCTGCTGTTCCTGTTCAGCCTCGGCCACGCGCTCGAGCACCGGGCGATGGGCCGGGCCCGCCACGCGATCGAGGCACTCGGGACGATCACCCCGCACACCGCCAGGGTTCGCCGCGAGGGCACTGAGACCGAACTCGACGTGCGGGAGGTGCTGCGCGGCGACGTGGTCATCGTCCGGCCCGGCGAACGCGTACCGGTCGACGGCAGCGTGCGGGGCGGGCGGTCGACGGTCGACCAGAGCCCGATCACCGGCGAGAGCACTCCGGTCGACAAGGCGCCCGGCGCTGCGGTGTTCGCCGGCACGGTCAACCACGACGGCGTCCTGGAGGTCGAGGTGACCCGGCTGGCCGGGGAGTCCACCCTGGCCCGGGTGGTCACCATGGTGCAGGAGGCCCAGACCCAGAAGTCCCCCACCCAACGGCTCACCGAGCGCTTCACCGCGGTGTTCGTACCCGCCGTGCTGCTGCTGGCCGCGGCGGTCATCGCGGTGCCGCCGCTGCTGGGCTGGCTGACCTGGCAGGTGGCGTTCCTGCGCGGCATGGCGGTCCTGGTGGCCGCGTCGCCGTGCGCGCTGGCCATCGGCACGCCGGCGGCCGTGCTGTCGGGGATCGCTCGCGCCGCCCGAACGGGTGTGCTGGTCAAGGGCGGCGTGCACCTGGAGAACCTGGGCCGGGTCGACGCGATGGCCTTCGACAAGACCGGAACGCTCACCAGCGGGCACCCCGTTGTCACCGATGTCCGCCCCGCCGCCGGCGTCGACCCCGCGGCCCTGCTCAGCACGGCCGCCACCGTGGAGAGCCGGTCCACCCACCCCCTGGCCCGGGCTGTCGTGGCGGCGGCGCAGGGCCTGCCACTGGGCCGGGCAGGCGAGGTCACCATCGCCGCCGGGAAAGGGATCACGGCGGCCGTGGACGGCCGGCAGGTCCGGGTCGGCCGCCCCGGGTATGTCCTCCCGTCGGACCCGCCTGACGAGATCCGCGGTGCGGTCGCCGAACTGGAGGCCGCCGGCAGGACGGTCATCGCCGTCGACGCCGACGGGCACCTCCTCGGCGTGCTCGGGCTGGCGGACCAGCCCCGAGACGGCGCCAAACCCATGCTGCAGCAGCTACGGCGTCTCGGTGTCACGTCGCTGGTCCTGCTCACCGGCGACAACCCTCACGTCGCCGCGGATGTCGCCCGCAGCCTGAGCCTCACCGACTACCGTGCCGGGTTGCTGCCGGAAGACAAGGTCGACGCCATCGCCGGCCTGACCCGCCAGCATCGTGTGGTGGCCATGGTCGGCGACGGCGTCAACGACGCTCCCGCGCTTGCCCGCTCCACCATCGGCATCGCCATGGGCACCGCAGGAACGGACATCGCCCTCGAAACCGCCGATGTCGCCCTCATGGCCGACGACCTGAGCAAACTTCCCGCCGCCGTGGGGCTCGGCCGACGCTCCCGGCGGGTCATCCGCCAGAACCTCGCCGTCGCCCTGTGCGTCATCGCGGTCCTGCTACCCGCCGCCGTCCTTGGGATCGCCGGTATCGGCGCCGCCATCGTGGTCCACGAAGGCAGCACCCTGGCCGTTGTCGCCAACGCGCTGCGGCTGTTGCGATGAGATCAGGGCACTGACAGCACGAGAGTCGGTCGCGGTGACGGCGGACAGGGTTTGCCTGAAGCCCGGCCGGCCCGGACCCCGCAGCGAGCCCGTCAGGCCTATGGGTCACACCACGAGCCTCACCGTCTCGTAGCGCCGCATGTAATCGCCGTCGCCTACCTCTACGGCGACTCCCGGACGGCCCACTGGCACTCTCCTCCGGGCGCCTGATCCCGACATCAAGGACGTACCGAGCCGGAGACCTCAGGGGTGCCGGGACCCGTCGCCCGCGAACATCCGGACCTGCCCACCTGTCCCGGTGTCCGGTTTCGTCCGGTTACCGGGATCCCGGGCGGGCCGGCCCGCCCGGAATGCCGGCCGGGCGGCCGTGGTTATGACTCCCGTACGCCCGAGCACCCCCGCCCGGGCGTATCTCTTTGGGCGGCCCGCACCCCGATCTGCTGGCCGTCCTTTCCCCCAGGTGAAAGGTGAGCATCAATGACTACTGTTACTCGTTGGCTCCCGGCCATCACTCAGACTTCGGTTGTTCGTAAGGCCGCGCTCGGTGTCGCCGGGCTCGCGTTCGCCGGTGGCGCGATCGCCGGTCCCGCGACCGTGGCGCACGCCGCGCCGGTGTCGGCCGGCAAGCCGGCCACCGTGGCGCAGGAGCGTGACGGCGGCAAGGAGCTGGACTTCACGTACAAGTTCCAGGAGACCTACTTCTACTGCGCGCCGGCGGCGACCAAGATGGCGCTGTCCGCGCTCGGTAAGGACCTGAGCCAGGACGAGCTGGCCAAGAAGCTGGCCACCACCGAGGCGGGCACCAACTCCGCCATCGAGACCACCCGGGTGCTCAAGGAGGTCACCGGTAAGGACTACCGCACCGTCGAGATCCCCGGCCAGAAGGCCAGCAAGGCCGAGACCGACCGGCTGCGCAACGACGTCGTGCGCAACATCGACGGCAAGCGGCCGATGGTGGCCAACATCAAGGGCACCTCGGTCGACACCGACGGCCACGCTCACTCCTACGAGGGTGGGCACTACATCGCCGTGGTCGGCTACCGCGACGGCGGGAACACCGTGAAGATCGGTGACTCCTGGTCCGACGAGGGCCAGTACTGGATCAGCACCGACAAGCTGGCCAACTGGATCGCCTCCCGCGGCTACTCCGCCTGACCTGAGCGTGAACAACGATGGGGCCGGCCCGACAAGGGCCAGCCCCATCGTCGTATCCACCACCTCAGGTCTGCCGAAAGGAGACCAGGGTGCCGATGTTGGCGCGGGGCGGGCGCGCCATGTGCGGGGACCTACCGCAACGGCCCGGGCCGCGGTCTGACACGCGGTCACGCCGCGCGGACCGCCAGAGGGGTGCGCGGAGACCGGGATCTCGAAGTCGGGCCCGACGGCACCACCCGCAACGAGTTGCCGACCCGCCTGCAACGGCGCAGCGTCCCGCCGGAATGGAACCCGCGCCCCATCCGCGACGGCTGACCCGGAAAGGCGCAGATCTGCGCGACCCACCCACCGCCTGCCATTCGGCCGGAAATGCCTCCCGTAACTGGTTCCCGAATCAGCCGAAATTGCGCTCACATCGGTGCGGCGCGGCGAGAATGTGGCGAAGGGAAGCCATGAACGGGGGGACGCAGTATGCAGTTGAGGCGGCGATTGACGCTGATGGCCGCGACCATCGTGGCCACGCCACTGGTCCTGGCGGGGTGCACCGCCGACCGCACGCCCGGCGCACGACCCGCGGACGGGCGGGCGCCGGAGTTGACCGTGACACCCGCCGACCAGACGCGGGATCTGCCCATCACCGTCGAGGTGGGTACCGCCGTCAAGGGCGGGCGGATCACGGCTGTGCGGATCACCGACGACAGGGGGATACAGGTCAAGGTGGAGCCGCGTGAGGACGGGTCGGCGTGGGTGCCGAGCGCCCCGTTGCAGCCGATGCGCACCTACACCGCCGAGGTCGCCGCCACCGGCGACGCCGGGAAGAGCACTACCCGGAAAACCACCTTCACCACGATGCCGAAATCGTCAAAACCGGCGGTCACCAGCACGTTGTATTTCGCCGGAAACCAGACGTACGGCACGGCGATGCCGGTAACCGTCGCGTTCGACCCGCCCATTGCCAAAGAGGCCAGACCGGATGTGCAGCGCCGGTTGTTCGTGAAGACGGATCCGCCGCAGCCGGGGGCCTGGTCGTGGCTGGAGGACGGCAGTCAGGTCTATTACCGGGCGCCCGATTTCTGGCGGCCCGGCACAACGATCAGCGTCCGGGCCGGGCTGCAGGGCCTGCCGATCGGCAAGGACCGGATCGGCGATGCGGACCGGACCGCCACCTCCAAGATCGGCCGGCAGGTGGCGTTGGATGTCGACAACGCCACCAAGAAGATGTCGGTCTACCAGGACGGGAAGCTGATCCGCAAGATCCCGGTCAGCCTCGGCAAGCCGAGCACGCCGACCTCCAGCGGCAAAATGGTGATCATGGAGAAGCACCAGCAGACGACGTTCGACACCCGCGGCGAGCCGAACGGCGGCTACGTGGTCGACGTCGAGGACGCCCAGCGGCTCACCTGGGGCGGCGAGTTCATCCACGGGGCGCCGTGGTCGGAGGGCGACCAGGGCTACACCAACGTCTCGCACGGTTGCACCAACGTCTCAGCGGCCGCCGCGGACTGGCTGATGGGCATCACCCAGGTCGGTGACCTGGTCACGTTCAAGGGCACCGAGGTGCAGCTGCAGCCGGGCAACGGGTGGACGGCCTGGAACGTCAGCTGGGACGACTTCGTCAAGGGCAGCGCCCTGCCCGTACCGGCCGGGCTCCAGCCGGCGCAGGTCAGCCCGGCCAACCCGGGCGCCGTAGCCGGCGGATCACCCGCACCGGCGCCGTCCCTCTCCGGCGGCTGATCCGGGCCTACAGGACCGGTCCGCCACCCGGTGGGCCGGTCCTTTGCCGTACCCGCGGCGCGCGATCCAGCGGTACCGGGCCACGCCCGCAGCGACCACTCCGCCTGCCATGAGCGTTCGAAACGATGGAACTGGGCCGACGGGTGCGGTCCACCTTGGTATCCGCCATCACCTCAGGCCTGCCGCGACGAGACCAGGGTGGCGAAGACGATGACATTGTCGGTGTAGCTGCGTTTCTGCTCGTCGAAGGTCCCGCCGCAGGTGATCACCCGCAGGCTCGCCGTGTCCGACGGGCCGTACACCAGATCGGTGGGGAAGGCGTCCTTAGGATACGACTTCACCCCGTCGACCCGGAAGGTCACCTCGGTCCGGTCAACCCGGACCACCTGGATCATGTCGCCGGGCAGGAGCTCACCGAGGCGGAAGAACACTGCCGGACCGATCTTCGCCGAGTCGACGTGACCCATGATGACGGCGTTGCCGACCTCTCCGGGACTGGCGCCCAACTTGTACCAACCGGCATCCATCGCCTGCTCCAGCGGCGGCACCTGCACGGTGCCGTCCCCGTTGACGCCGAGGGCGAGGATGTCCGCCCGCACGCCGACGCGGTCGATGGTGATGCGGGTCGGCGCCGATCGGGCCAGGCCTCTGTGCTCCGCCGCGGCGCTTGGCTCGGATGAGGCATGGGGCGCATGCGGCGTGATGGTCGCGGGCGCGACGGCCGGCGGTGGCTGGGGAGGTGGGGATGAGGCGGAGGATCCCCTCAGTGCGGCACCGACTATGCCCGCGCCGGTCAACGCTGCCACCCCTGCCAGCGCCAGCGCGATTGTCGCCGCGACCCGCTGCGCCGACCTGCGCCGCGTGCCGTACACCCTGCCGGCGGATGCCGTGCCACCCGCTGCTGCCTCGCCACCCATACCCGCACGCTAGATGGTGCAAACGAGAACTATTGGTGGAAAACGGGCTCACGCACCGATGGGGGACGCCGGTCAGGTGGCGGCGGACGGTGACGGTGACGGTGGTCTGGTCGACGTCGCTGGCGCGCGCGGTGACCTTCAGCGTCCACTCACCCGCGGCGGGGAAGCGAACCTCGGCGCTGGCGTGGTGGGGTTCCGGCGTGTCGACCGGCACCGTGATCGGCTCGACGCCGGCGGCGGGCAGAGCGAGGCTGATGGCCCATTCCGCGACGGGCAGGGCCCTGGCCTGCGGGGTGTAGACGTAGATGTGCAGGCTGTTGGCCACATCCGCCCGCCGGGGTAGACATCGAACCACAGCATGTAGAGGCCGGTGGTGAGGGTCTGCGCGACGCTGTTGCGCGCAACCCGGGCGGCGTCGGTGCCGGCGACCCGTCCTGGTGAGGTCGTCTGCACCAGCACCGCGGTGAGCGCGAGGACCACCGCCGTGGCCGCGAGTTCGAGCCAGCGGCCCCGGCGAGCCGGCGGGGGCGGGTCGCCGCGGCGCGGCGGCGCACCCTCCGCCGCTGCCCGGCGGCGACAGCGAGGACCCCGGCCAGCCGTGCGGCCTTGCCGCAAAGCGGCCGCCCGTACGCGGTGTCGAGCAGCGCCGAGGGCGGCCCAGTTCGAGCGCGGCCTGGGCGACGCCGGCGGCGACGAGCCAGCAGACCGCGAGGGTCGCCCACCGTGACCAGGCCGGCAGGATCCGCGCGAGAACCCGCTCGTGGGTGCGGCGCGGCAGGAACACGGCCAGGGTGAACAGACTGCCAAGCCAGATGGTCACCCCGGCGAGATGGGCGGTGCCCACCGCGACGCTCACCGGCCGCAGGGGCGAGGCCACCGGGTGGCCCGCCAAGGGCCAGGTGGCCAGCGCGGCCAGTCCCACCAGCGCCAGCCCGGCGGTGTGCCAGCGGCCCGCGGCGCCGCGCAGGACGGCCGGTAGCAGCGTCGCCGCGGCGCCGAGCAGCGCCAGCCGCGCGGCGAGCACCGCCCCGACCACCGCTGGCGCCGACCGCCTCCAGGTCCCCGACCGTCAGCTCGCCGATCCTCGCCCCGACCATGTCCGCGGCCTGTCCCACCCAGGTGCCGGCCGGGGCCGCGGCGACCAGCCCCTGGTGAACGCCATGACGGTCGCCCCGCGGCGGGACAGCCGCCGGGGCCACATCGTGGCCACCAGCAACACCGGTCCGACCGCCAGGACCAGGCCCAGGTAGCTGGCGTACTTGGCCGCCGGCACGAGCACCCGCCCGGGCCGGTCGGCGCCGCCGGCACCCTGCGGCGCTGTCGCCGATGGCGCTCCTGCCGAGTAGGCGAAGCTGCCCGCGATCGGGTGGCTGTCGGCGGAGGCCACCCGGTAGCTCACCAGGTAGGTGCCCAGCGGCTTGTCCGGCACCCGCACCGGGATCCGCATCGTCGCGCCGTCGAGCACCGGCTCACCGTTGTTGATCATCTTGCCGTCCGGGCCGAGGACCTGCACGCGCCCGGCGACCGGAAACCCCGGTTCGCTGAAGGCCAGCACCACCTCCCGCGGCGCGTACCCGATGACCTCGTCGCGCACGGGCGACGTGGCGACCAGGGCGGCATGCGCGGCGCAGGGACTGGCTGGCGCCAGCGGCACGGCGAGAACGGCCAACATCAACCCGCGCCGGATCGCGGTTCGTGTACGCACGCCAGATGGTTCGGACGCCACTACCAGAAGGACCCGGCCGCCGTCCTCCCGTCCAGCTCGCCGTGGCCGCGGCCCGGCGACCCGCGCAGGCGCCGCGGACCGGCCTACCGGCTGCCGGCCAGCAGCACGGCGAGTTCCTCCGGCACGGGCATCGGCTGGGTCAGCGGCACCCGCGCCCGGCCGGTGTTCCCCTGCGGGTAGCGGCCGGTAGCTGAGCCCGGGCCCGCAACCGCCAGGCGGATTACCTGCCCTACCGCCTCGATGACGTCGCGCTCGCGCAGGGCGCGCCGCAGCATGACGGCGTGCACGACGGTGTGTGGCCAGGGCCACGGCTGGGACAGGATGTGGGCCCGCTCGGCCGCCCGCCACGCCGCCGCAGGGTCGGACGTGTGGCGGGCGGTGGCGAGTTCGGCGTCGAAGACCGCGCGGACGGTCGCCGGCATCTTCTGGAACATCACGCGGCGTCTGACGGGCAGCAGGTACAACCAGGCCGGCATCCGCACCCATCCGTGTCGGGGCCGGCGGCTGATGGGGTGGTCAGGGGCACGGTGCAGCAGGCGTCGCCGCGCCACGCCTCGCGGCCTTCCTTGACGGCGACGGCGGCGATGACCAGTGCGGCGATCGGGTCGGCCCAGGACCAGCCGAACAGGCTGTTGAGGCCGAGGCCCACCAGCAGGACCGCGGATAGGTAGGTGCACAGCAGGGTCTGCTTGGAGTCGGCGACCGCCGAGCGGGAGCCGAGTTCCCGACCGGCGCGGCGCTGCGCGTACGACAGACCCGGCATGACCGCCAGCGACACCACGGCGAGGACGATGCCGACCGGGGAGTGCTCGGCGTCGGCGCCGCCGAGCAGGGCACGGGCCGACTCGACGGTGACGTAGGCGGCCAGGGCGAAGAACGACACGGCGATGATCCGCAGCGCGGTCTTCTCCCGCGCCTCGGGGTCGCGGCCGGCGAACTGCCACGCGACCGCCGCCGCCGACGACACCTCGATGATCGAGTCGAGACCGAAGCCGACCAGGGCGGTCGACGAGGCGATCGTGCCGGCGCTGATCGCCACGACCGCCTCGATCAGGTTGTAGGTGATGGTCGCGGCGACCAGCAGCCTGACCCGCCGGGCGAGCACGGCCCGCCGGGCCGGGGACGGCTCGGCCGGCGCCTGGATCAACGGCAGGCTCATCAGCAGCACCCCTTGTCGTCGGTGTCTGGGCACGCCGCGGGGTCCACCGCCAGGACCAGGCCGAGCAGGTCACCCAGGGCGTGCGCCAGCCGCGCGTCGGCCAGTTCGTATCGGGTGCGCCGGCCCTGCGGCACCGTCACCACCAGGCCGCACCCTCGCAGACAGGTGAGATGGTTCGACAGGTTTTGCCGGGTCGTGCCCAGCAGCTCGGCCAGCTCCGCCGGATAGCCGGGCCCGTCGCGCAGCGCCAGCAGCAGCCGAGCCCGGGTCGGATCCGACAGGGCGTGGCCGAACCGGGCCAGCACCTGCCCGTACGTCAATGTCTCCACGGGCACGACAGTACACTCTTCGCTGTACTAACCGGTGAACGGCCCCCTGGGTAGTCATGTGGGCCGTTCCCAGGAAGCTGACAGCAAGTCGGTACAGCGCCCCCCGTATGGTCCGCGCGATGTCCCACCAGACCGTGGGACGTCATGTCGTTGGCTGATGAACAAGGACGTGGAATGACCAAGAACACCCGCCTGACCTTGGCGCTGATCGCGGCAGTGGTGCTTGTGGTCAGCGGGTTGCTGGCCGTCAACCGCACCGACGAGCCGCGCGCCGCTACCACGGCCGCCGGCGCCATCGACCCGGCTTTGCTGGTGCGCGAGGACAGCCACCGGCTGTCCACCGCCGCCGACGGCAAGGTGACCCTGGTGGAGTTCCTCGACTTCGAGTGCGAGTCCTGCGCCGCCGCCTACCCGGCGGTCAAGCAGGTCCTGGCCACCTACTCCGACCGCATCACCTTCGTGGTCCGGTACTTCCCGATCCCCAGCCACCCCAACGCCGAACTGGCCGCCCGCACCGCGCAGGCCGCCGCGAACCAGGGCCGCTTCCACGACATGTACACGCAGCTGTTCGACAACCAGACCCGCTGGGGACACAAGGAGCAGCCGCAAACCGATCTGTTCCTCGGCTACGCCCGCACCCTCGGACTGGACATGCAGCGGTTCCAGCGCGACCTCGACGACCCCGCCACCGCCGCCCGGGTGGCCAAGGACAAGACCGACGGCGAAGCCGTTGGCGTGCAGGGCACCCCGACGTTCTTCCTCAATGGCCGCCAGCTGACCGACCTGCGCACGCAGGACGACCTCGTCGCGGCCATCGACGCCGCCCTGGCCGAATGAGCACCGCCACCGTCGAACGGCGAAGCGAGCAGGACTCCTCGCGCGGGCGGTTCCTCGCTCGGGCCACGGCGTGGATCTGCGCCGTTGGCGGCGGCATCGGCATGCTGGCCGCAACCATCCTCACCGTCGAAAAGATCAACCTGCTCGCCCGGCCCGGCTACGTGCCCAGCTGCAGCATCAACCCGATCCTGTCCTGCGGCTCGGTCATGACCACACCCCAGGCCGAGGCGTTCGGCATCCCGAACCCACTGATCGGCATCGCCGGCTTCACCGCCGTCACCACCATCGGCGTCGCCCTGCTCGCCGGCGCATGCCTGCCCCGCTGGTTCTGGCTCGGCCTGCACGCCGGCGCCACCTTCGGCGTGGTCTTCGTGCACTGGCTCATCTACCAGAGCCTCTACGTCATCGGCGCCCTGTGCCCCTACTGCATGCTCGTCTGGGCCGTCACCATTCCGATCTTCCTCTACACCACCCTGCGCAACCTGCACGACTTCTCCGGCCCGCTCCCGGGGCCTGTGCGGGCGGCCGGGATCGCCGCTGCCGGCTACCACAGTCTCATCCTCACGGCCTGGTACGCGCTGATCCTGGCTGCGATCCTGGCCCGCTTCTGGGACTACTGGACAACGCTCATCTGATCCCTGCCGCAACGGACGGCAGGCAGGAGCACCAGCACCCGTAGCCCGGCCTGATACGTCACGGCGAGGAGTCATACGAACAGCGGCAGCTGCGCGTCACACAGGCTGCCTTTATCAGGTCGGGCCTCGCTGTTAGCCCCCTGCCCGCGTCCCAGGCAGTCATCGTTCATCGGCTTCTTCAAGGCTCCTTGACTGACACGGCAAATAGCTGGACGAGGAGAGGTTCCGTCTTGAAGGACAAGGATCTCGAAGGCGCCGAGCGTTCGCAGCTTTCGCGCCGTCAATTGGTGAAGTACGCCGGTGTCGGGGCGACCCTGGCGGCGGCGAGCCCGCTGGTGGGTGGCGGTGCGGCCTGGGCCAACGACGACCGCGAGGACGACAAGCGCGACAAGGGCGGGGAGTCCCGTAACCGGGTGTGGCGGGCCGGCGACCACCACATCCACTCGGAGTACAGCGGCGAGTTCGACACCTCGACGAACCCGCCGACGTTCCACAAGGGCGCCGACGCGGTGTACCCGATCGTCACCAACGCGATCATGGCGAAGAACTTCGGCCTGACCTGGGCGATGGTCACCGACCACGGCGGGCCGACCCACTCGAAGGTCAACCTGGAACAGGCCTACCCCGACCTGTTGCTGTCCCGCAAGCTCGTGCCCGACGTGCTGCAGTTCTGGGGCATGGAGTTCGACGCCCCGGCGATGGACCACCACACCCTGATGATCCCACGCCACGACGACGAGGCGCAGATGCTCTTCGACCTGGAGAGCAAGTTCGCCAAACGCGACCCGTTCCCCGCCGTCCCGGGCGGGGACACCGAGGCCAAGATGGTCGAGTTTCTTAAATACGCCAAGACCCTGCGGCAGAAGCCGTTGGTCATCGCGCACCACGCTTCCCGGTCGGCTCCCGGTTGGGGCGTGTGGGGGCAGGACACGCCGCACGAGTTCCGCAACGGCAACAACGCCGCGCCGGACATCTATGTCGGCTTCGAGGGCGCTCCCGGCCACCAGGCGGGCCCGCTCAACGGCGGCGCCCGGGGCGGCTACGGCAACCACCCGACCCACGGCGGCTACGATCAGATGACCGCTCGGGTTGGTGGGCTGTGGGACTCGCTGCTCGGTGAAGGGCGGCGCTGGTGGATCACCGCGACGTCGGACTCGCACGTGCACTGGACCCGCGGTGGTTCCGACTTCTGGCCGGGCGAGTACAGCAAGACGTACGTGCTGGCGCGGCAGGACTACGGCGACATCATGGACGGCCTGCGTAACGGCCGGATCTGGGTCACCACCGGCGACCTGATCACCAGCCTCGACCTCACCGCGAGGAGCCAGGGCAAGGACGCGGCGATGGGTGAGACCGTCACCGTGACCCGCCGCGACCGCACCGACGTCGAGATCGAGATCAAGTTCCGGCCGCTTAACGGCCAGAACCACAACGGCGACCGGCCCGAGGTCCGGCGGGTCGACCTGATCGTCGGGCAGATCACCGGCCCGTCCGCCAACCTCGACGCCGACACCAACCCCACCACCAAGGTCGTGGCCCGGTTCGGTCCCCGCGACTGGCGCAAGCAGGGCAACGACTACGTCGTCAAGCACACGCTGCGCAACGTGGACGGTGACATGTACGCCCGCGTCCGCGGCACCAACACCGACGAGGCCGAGCCGCTCGCCGACGGGCTCGAGAGCCCGTGGGAAGACCTGTGGTTCTACTCGAACCCGGTCTTCGTCCACGTCCGCTGAACCAGCCGGTCCTGAGCCTTGGCGGACCTACCGGGAGCGGCAACCAACACATGGCGCTGCTCGGAACCGTCCGACCGCCCAGCTCCTGCTTCCCCGACGTCCGTGCCTTCCGTCGCGTTTGCGACGGAAGGCACGGACGGCGCCCCTCTGCGGCCGCGCGTCCCGGTAGGACGGCGCGGCGCTGGGCGACCGCGACGGGGATCATGACGGCGAGGGCGACGACGTTGAGTCCGATGCCGACCAGCGACGTGTCGGGGCGTTCGGCTCCGATCAGGTCAGAGATGGACTTGTAGGTGACGTATCCGGCCAGGGCGAGGAAGCTGACGGCGATCAGCTGCAGCGCCGGTCGTTGTCGGGCGCGGGGTCCGGCGCGTAGCTGCCAGATGACGACGGCGGCGGCGAAGACCTCG
>NZ_LEKG01000090.1:0-29609 GCF_001029515.1 Micromonospora sp. RV43
CACCTCCAGGCGATCATCAAGAACCGACTCAAGAGCATCCAGTACCGCACCGACCTACTCGACGGGTTCCTCGCTCACACCGGACTGACCCTCGAACCCGACACAACCTGACCATTCAAGATCTGTAGCGGGCCGGCCTCCGCCGGTTCCCGGTACTCCTCGGCAAGCAGCGCGGCGGCGAGCTTGCGGTAGAACACCGGCACCGCCGGCTCCTTCGGACTGAGGTGACCGCGTCCGGCAAAACGGGATCCGACGGCCCGCTGCACCTCTTCGAGGCCACGCTGATCCTCGCCGTTGATCACCGCGGCGTAGGCCTCGTTCCCCTCGCGGATCTGCTGAAGCTGCTCGGCGTCGGTGCCCTCGACGGTCTGACTCGGCGCCAGGATCCCGCCGCGCACCTCGGTCCGGTCGATCGCGGTCGGGATGAAGCTGAGCCAGATCACCGTCTCGCCGGCCGCGGCGAAACTCGTGCAGGGAAAGACCGAGACGTTGTAGACCTGGCGTCGCTCCTGTTCGGTCAGCCGGAGGAACTCCACCTCCTGCGGCTCCTTGAACGGCACCGTGAACCGCAGCACCAGGGGTGAATCGTCGCGCACGTCGGTGTCGGAGCCGCCCGGCGTCGACGGCTGGATCGTCTCCGGGTGGAAGCCCATGACGTGATAGTTCTCGTGGACGTTCTCGACGGCCACCTTCCAGTTGCAGTGCCAGTCCTCGACGAACGAACCCACCTGCGTCATGGCGCCCAGCTCGTAATTACCCAGGTCCTCGCCGATGCGGCTCAGGTGGGTGCGCAGCGGCGGTGCGCCGCTGTCGAGGTTGACGAAGACGAAACCCTGCCACTGTTCGACGGCGAACCCGGGAAGCCGGCAGGTGCCGGGGTCGAAGGCGGGGTTCCCCCGCATGTGCGTCGCAGCGATCAGCTGGCCGTCCAGGCCGTAGCGCCACAGGTGGTACGGGCAGGTGAAGTGCTCGGCCCGCCCGGCACCGGCCGCGACGACCGGCATCATCCGGTGCCGGCAGATCGGCGACATCGCGTTGAGTGCGCCGGTGCGGTCGCGGGTCAGCAGCAACGGCTCCCCCGCGATCGTCAGCGCGAGGTAGTCGCCGGGCCCGGCGAGCTGGTCCGCCCGGGCCACCATGATCCACGAGCGGCGGAAGATCCGGTCCAGTTCCAGCTCATACAGCTCGGGCGAGGTGAACGCTCGTGGCGGCAGGCTGATCCACGGCGGCTGCGGCGTCACGTACTCACGTAACTGGTCCAGCAGGGCGTCGAGCTCGCCGCTGCCCCGGTTCGGTGTCGTCATCAGAACCCGACTCTCTTCCCGGTCGTAGGGCTGGAACTCCGGACGATCCCAGGCTGCGCTCGAAACGGACTCGGGCAGCGAGCACGCCGGGCCGGTGCGGGTCTACCGGCTGACGCGAAGGACTCGAGCGGCGCGCCGCACCCTGTGGGCGGCAGTCACCGTGACGGGAGGACGTAGTCCATGGGAGACACAGGCGCGCGAAGCATGATCGATCCGATTTCTGACGAGACGATCCGCCGCTACCGGGAACAGGGCTTCGTCCACGTGCCGGGCGTGCTCGACGCCGACGAGGTGGCCCGGTATGCCGAGGCGGCCGCCCAGCTCCTCGACAGCCACATGGAGATCTGGGACGGCGTCAACGGTGTCGAGGTCAACTACGTCGCGCAGGCCTGGCGCAAGAGCGACACGATCCGGGAACTGGCCCTTCACCCGGCGATCGGTTCGATCGCGCTGCAGCTCGCCGATGGCCCGATGCGGCTGTACACCAGCGAGGTGCTCGCGAAGGAGCCGCACAAGGCGGCGCCGACGCTCGTACACGACGACGAGACCGGGCTGCCGTTGTCGTCGCTGTCGCGGGCCTTGACCGCCTGGGTGGCGCTGTCCGACGTCCCGGTCGAGCGCGGTTGCCTGTCGTACGTGCCCCGTTCGCACCTGCGACCGCCGGAGCACCGGCAGGAGCACATGACGAGTTTCGAGGAGTTCGCCGACATCACCGACATCTGGCCGGAGTTCCCGTGGCAGCCGCGGGTGACCGTGCCACTGCGCGCCGGTGACGTGGCGTTTCACCACTGCCGTACCGTGCATCTGGCCGGTAGCAACACGTCCGACGCACGTCGGATGGGCCACGGCATCGTGTACGTCAACGCTGACGCCACCTACCGCCCCGGCGTCCAGGACGGGCACATGGCGGGATTCGAGCCCGGCCAGCCGCTGGACGACGAGGGATTCCCGCTCATCACCCTGTAGCGCGGAGGGAGGAGAGGTAGCGGGCCAGGGCTACGCGATGGTAGCCCGGCCCGAAACCCAACGCCGTCACCTCCGGTACGAGCGTGCGCAGCTTGGCGATCGACGGGCAGTGCGACACTGTCGAATCGAGGAGCACCCGCTCGGCCGTCACGCCGAGATGCCGCTCCAGGACGTCGATGACGGCCGCGATCTCAGCGCAGTCCCCCGACGCCACGTTGACGACCTCGTCGGTGACGCCGGTGGCGAGCAGCCGGTCGACGACCGTCATCCAGTCCTCGACGTGGACGATGTCGCGCCGGGCGCCTGGTTGGACCGTGACGCGTCCGGCGCGAAGCTGCCGGATGATTGCGGGCACGAGCCGGAACTCCGGTTCTCCGGGACCGAGCACGTACCCGAGGCGCAGGATCAGGTACGGCACGCCGCAGTCGCGGATCATCCCTTCCAGATCCAGCTTGTGCCGTCCGTACGGGAGGGCCGGCTCGACGGGGTCGTCTTCGCGTCCCTGGCAACCCGGCCCGCCGTACATGCTGACGGTCGAGAAGAACACCAACTGCCGGCCGTCGCGCACACAGTCCCGGAGTGTGTCGGCCACCAGTCGAGCCTCACGCTCGTGCTCGGCGTCCGGCAGCGGGTGCCTCGGTACCCCGGCAGCGAGCACGGTGACGCCGGGGTACGCGTCCGCGAGCGGCCGCAGATGCCGGGCGAGGAAACCGCTGCCGATCAGTCGCATCGGGTCGGCACCGGTCACCGGACCTGGGCGAGGCGGTCATTGACCAGGTCGCCTAGCTGATTCAGCGTCCGCACCTCGGCCACCTCCTCCTCGGGCAGCGAGATACCGAACCGCCGTTCGACGGCGCTCGACGCTTCGAGCAACGCGAGGGAGTCGTAGCCCAGGTCGGCCAGCGGGACCTCGCCGAGGTCTTCGGCGGCCGCGTCGACGGGCTCCGCTGCGCCGGCGCAGGTGGCCAGGATGGTCATCAGATCGGGAACGCTCAATCGGACGGATTGATTCATCAGTTTTCCTTTCGTGGGGCACGTACAACCAGTGCGCTGTTGAAGCCCTGCCGGCCGCGGGCCAGCACCAGGGCAACCGACGCCGTCAGGGGCCGGGGGGCCTCGACCAGGTCGAGGGCGTAGTCCGCGACGACGTTCACGGTCGGCGGGATGACCTTGTCGCGCAGCGAGAGCAGCGCGGTCGCCACGTCGAGCGGGCCGGCGCCGGAGTACAGGCGACCGGTCATCGTCTTGGGCGCGGTGACCGGGACGCCACGCGGGCCGAAGAGGTCGACGATCACCTCGGCCTCCGCCCGGTCGGCGTCCGCGTCGCCGGCTGCGTCGGCGAAGACCACGCCGACCTCGTCCGGGCCGACCCCGGCGTCGGCGAGGGCCGCCCGCACGGCACGCCCGAGGTTGCCCGGACGACCCGAGCCCGGTGAGGGATCGAACGTGGCGGCGTACCCGGCGATCTCGCCGTAGACGTGGGCACCACGCTCGCGGGCCCGGTCGCCGTCCTCGACGGTGAGGATGGCGCCGCCCTCGCCGGGCACGTGGCCGTTCGCCTTGCGGTCGAAGGGAAGGTAGGCATGGCGCGGGTCGTCGGCGGTGGACAGCATGCCGCTGGAGATCAGCGCGGCCAGCCCGTACGGGGACAGCGCGGAGTCCATCCCGCCGGTGAGCACGAGCGGCGCGCCCTTTCGGACGGAGCGGCGGGCGTGCGCGATGGCGTCGAGACCACCGGCCTGGTCGGCGACGAGTACACCGATCGGGCCGCGCATGTCGTGCCGGATCGAGATCTGGCCGGAGTTGACGGCGTAGAACCAGGCAAACGACTGGTAGACGCTGACGTGGCTCGGTCCGTCGGCGCACAGGTGCTCGAGCTCTTTCTGTCCGAACGCGAATCCGCCCGAGGCGCTCGCGGTCGACACGCCGAGGTCGGTCGCGGCCAGCGCCGACCGGTCGATGTCGGCGTCGGCGACCGCCCAGTCCGCGGCGGCCAGCGCGAACCTGGTCATGCGATCGGTCTGCGGCAGCAGCCGGCTGGGCAGGTGGTTCTCGGCGTCGAAGCCGGTGACCACGCCGCCGAGGCGGCTCGGGTAGTCCTCGACGTCGAACAGGTCGATTCTCCCGATCGCGCTGCGGCCCCGCAGGGTCGCCGCCCAGTAGTCCCCGGCACCGACGCCGTTGGGCTCGACGACGCCGAGCCCTGTCACCACGGCGGTGCTCATGCTGCCACCGCCTCGGGCGCGGAGAGCACCATCGCGCTTTGGAATCCGCCGAAGCCGCTGCCCACGGTCAGCACTGTGGAGAGCTTGCGCTGCCTGGCCTCGCGTGGCACGTAGTCCAGGTCCAGCTCCGCGTCGGGGTGGTGGAGGTTGGCCGTCGGTGGCACGACGTCGAACTCGATCGCCATCGCGCTGGCGGCGACCTCGATCGCTCCGACGGCGCCGAGCGAGTGTCCGATGACCGGCTTGATGGAGCTGATCGGCACGTCGTAGGCGTGCATGCCGAGGCCCCGCTTGAGCGCCTGGGTCTCGTGGCGGTCGTTCTGTCTGGTCGCGGTGCCGTGCGCATTGACGTAGTCGACGGCGGTGGCCGGGATGCGGGCGGTGTCGAGGGCGGCTCGGATCGCCGCGGCCATCTCCTGCCCGTCGGGCCGCAGGCCGGTCATGTGGAAGGCGTTGCCACGGGAGGCGTACCCGCGGATCTCGGCGTAGATGTGCGCGTCGCGGCGGCGCGCGCTCTGCAGTTCCTCCAAGACCAGGACCGCCGAGCCCTCGCCGAGCACGAACCCGTTACGCGTACGGTCGAACGGCCGCGCGGCGGTGCCTGGATCGTCGTTGGTGTTGGACGTGGCCTTGATGGCGTCGAAGCAGGCAACCGTGATCGGCGCGATCGGCGCGTCGGTGGCGCCGGCGATCATCATGTCGACCGATCCGTCGCGGATGAGGTCCCAGGCGTGTCCCACCGCGTCGATGCCGGAGGTGCACCCGGCCGACACGACGGCGTTGGGTCCTTCCGCGCCGGCGGCCCAGGCCACCTCGGCCGCCATCGAGCTGGGCACGAAGTAGTCGTACAGGTCGGGGCCGGCGAGCCGGTGGTCGACGAGCCAGTCGCGCCCTTCGTGGCTGACCGCGCGGTAGCGCTCCTCCAACCGCAGCGTGGCGCCAACGGCGGTACCGAGACTCACCCCGACCCGGTGCGCGTCGTCGCGGTCGACGACGAGGCCGCTGTCGCTCATCGCCTCCCGCGTGGCGGTGAGCGCGAACAGGGCGGCCCGGTCCAAGCGCCCGATGTCGTGCTCGCTGAAGCCGTACTGGAACGGATCGAAGTCACACTCGGCAGCGATCCGCGACCGGAAGCCGGTGGAGTCGAAGGCGGTGATCAGGCGGGTCATCGGGGTGCCCGCCACGATGCGTTCCCAGAAGGCCTTCGCTCCCAACCCGCCGGGCGCGACGACGCCGATCCCGGTGATGACGACCCGACGTTGACTCACGCAGACTCCCCCGCTCTTGCGGACCTGCTCATTGGTGCCGGTCTCCTACGATCGACGATGGAGTCGCGGGCTCGAGCCGAGGTCGAGCGTGTCTGGAGCGGGTGTCTCTCTCAGCCCGCTGCCGTTGGCCGGTTCGCTGCCGTGAGTCGTTCGAGGAGAGCTACGACCTCGCTCGGCGCGGGCATGGCGAGCGCCTCCGATCGCAGGCGTCGGGCCGCCGCCGCGATCCCCCGATCGTGAAGCGCCTGACCGACCAGGTCCCGCAGGCCGGTCAGGTCGTTGGCGTACAGGCCGGCACCGGACCCGGCGAGACGGCGTGCCTTCAGACCGGTGTCCCACAGCATGTCCGGCACGACGACCTGCGGAACGCCGTGCACCAGCGCGGTCTGGAAGGATCCCGCCCCACCGTGCGACACGACCGCCGAGCACAGCGGCAGCAGCACGTCCAGCGGCACGAAGTCCACGATCCGCACCCCGTCGGCCTCGACGTCGTCGAGGGTGGCGATCACCTCGACGCCGAGGTCCGCGACACCCTGGAGGATCCGGCCGACGGAGAGCCGATCGGTGCCCCACACCTCGCGATGCGCCATGCCCAGCGTGATGCACACGCGTGCGGTGCCGGCCTCCAGTTCGCCGATCCAGTCCGGCACGACGGAGGCCCCGTTGTAGGGCACGTACCGCACACCGACGCGCGGCAGTCCGGTATCCAGCGCGAGCGAGGACGGAACCGGGTCGAGGGTCCACTGACCGACCACAAGGTCCTCGGTGAACCCGGATCCGAACCGGCCGAGCCACTCGGCGAGAGGGTCCTCGCGCAGGGTCGCGGGACGGGCCGCGAGAGCCGCGAGGTAGTGCCGGCGCAGGTTGCCGAGGACGTCGAGGCCGAACAGGAAGCGGGCGTGCGCGGCACCGCACGACTTCGCGGCGATCGCGCCGGCGAAGTACATCGGGTCCCAGATCACCAGGTCGGGGTGCCAGTGCGCGGTGAAGGCGACGAGTTCGTCGAGCGCCCGGCGCGGCATGGTGTTCTGCAGGACGACGTTCGTCCAGGCGGTCAGGGTGCCGTGGAGATAGTCGTAGGTCAGCGACTCGGTGCGGGTTTCGCTGATGTCGAAGGTGTCGAGCCACGACCCGGCCTCGCCGTCGGCGGGTGGGCGTTCCTCCTCGCGGGCCGCCGCGTCGCGAACGTGCTGCGCGACGTCGAGCATGTCGCCAACCGGCACGGCGGTCAGCCCTGCACCGAGGATGTCCTCGGTCGCGTCGGGTTGGGTCGCCATGCAGACCTCGTGCCCTGCGGCACGCAGCGCCCAGGCGAGCGGCACCTGATTGTTGACGTGGGAACTGGACGGAAACGGCGTGAACAGCACTCGCATGCGCGCACCATGCGGCCGCACGCTCGACGTGACGCTGAGCGATGCTGGAGCCGTTCAGGCCTCCAGGGGCTCCCGGATCGGCGGATCGGAGAGTCCCGCGATCTCCAGGATCCGGGCCGCCGACTTCCTGGTGCTGGCGACCGGTCCCAGCGGCGGGGCCTCGGCTGCCAGGCGGCGCCGCGTCCGGTCGTACACGGCCAGGCGCGGCGTCGACTTCATGGCGTTGCCGAGAGTCGTCGCGTGCGGGCCGGGTTCCAGCATCGTGACCCGGACCCCGAAGTCGCGGCTCTCGTCGGCCAGGGCCTCGCTGAGGGCCTTCAGGGCGGCCTTGCCGGCGCCGTAGAGACCGTAGCCGCCCCGCCCCTCGCCGGCTCCCTTCGATGTCACCTGGAACAGGTGACCGGCGCCACGGGCGCGCAGCCGCGGCAGCACCGCCTGCGACACCCACAGCGCGCCGAGGAAATTCACGGCGAGGTGATCATGCACCTGCTCCTCGGTGTACTCCTCGACCATTCCGGCGAGCAGCTCGCCGGCGTTGTTGAACACGACATCAAGGCCGCCGAGCTGGGCGACCGCGCGATCCACCGCGCCGAACACCGCCGCTCGGTCGGACACGTCGGTCGGCAGGGCGAGCAGCCGGCCCGGATACTTCCGGTCGAGCGCGGCCAAGGAGGTCACGTCGCGAGCCAGGGCGGCTACCCGGTCACCGGCTTCGAGGGCCTCCTCGGTCACCGCCCGGCCCAACCCGCGCGATGCGCCCGTGACGAGCCAGACGCGTTCCTCGTGTCGTGTCACATGACGACCCTGTCACACGCGGCCGGTGCCGCGCTCGCACCGCGCTCGACGACGACGGCCACGGCGCTCAGGGGAGGTCGTCGCGGGTGACCCGACGGTGCCGCACCAGCAACTCGTCGCCCGCGGCAACGAGTTCGTCCTCGCACACGCACATGATGTCCAACCGCGGCTTGCCGCCCTGCGGCGTCACCACGACCTGCGTGTAGCTGCGCACGAAGAGCACACCGTCGGCGCGCGGCTCAACCGCCGCCATCGTCAGCAGGTGCCTGACCTGCTCGCCCTTGTCCGCGAGCGCTGCGGCGGCGCTGCGCACGCCCGCCTCCAGCGCTTGGCGGCCACGGATCGGCTCGGGCGCCGACGGCGGGACGAACACACCGTCCGGGGTGAACATGGCGGCCCACTCGGCCGCCTCGCCGGCATCGAGCAGGTGCATGTGCCGGGCGTAGAAGTCTTGGACCCGGGCGTACGTGTGGGTCGTACCCGCGGTCTGATCGGTGTCCAGCGGCATGGAGTCCTCCATCGGCTTTCTCGGCTTCCGCTCGACGGTGCCCGGTACACATCGAACTTCCCTGGTTCCGGCCGCAAGCGACGCTCGACCGCCGTTCCGGCCGCCGCGCGCAGCATCGAGGCCATCCGACTGACGCGACCGCGGAGGTGCTGTGTGCGGCTGATCGACCTATCCTCAGCGATCGACGCATCGTCTGCCGAGCCCGACCCGGTGGTGCACAAGATGCTCACCCCACGCGAGGGCGCCGAACACATGTGCGCCGAGATGCGCAAGCACTTCGGTATCGACTTCGACCCGCACGAGCTGCCCGACGGCGAGTTCCTGTCCCTCGACCGCCTCTCGCTGACCAGTCACACCGGCACACACGTCGATGCGCCGTCGCACTACGGTTCCCGTACCACGTACGGCGACGGGACGCCGAGGCACATCGACAGCATGCCGCTGGACTGGTTCTTCCGGCCCGGCATGGTCCTCGACCTCACCGACGCCGGGACGGGCGTGATCGACGTGGCCCGCATCGAGAAGGAGTTCGCGCGCATCGGCCGGCGTCCCGACCCGATGGACATCGTGCTGCTGCACACCGGTGCCGACGCCCGGGCGGGTACCCCGGAATACTTCACCCGGTTCGCGGGCCTCGACGGGCCCGCCACCCGGCTGCTGCTCGACCTGGGGGTGCGCGTCATCGGCACCGACGCGTTCAGCCTGGACGCGCCGTTCGGCGACATCATCGACCGCTACCGCAGGACCGGTGACCGGTCGGTGCTGTGGCCGGCGCACATGGTCGGGCGCGAGCGCGAGTACTGCCAGATCGAGCGCCTGGCCAACCTGGGCGAGCTACCCGCGCCGTACGGCTTCCGGGTCGCGTGCTTCCCCATCCGCATCGCCGGCGCCGGTGCCGGCTGGACGCGCGCCGTCGCGTTGATCGACGACTGAGGACCGAGGTGGACCAGTGAAGGGCATCATCCTTGCCGGCGGCTCCGGAACCCGGCTGCGACCGCTGACGCTGGCCGTGTCGAAGCAGTTGCTGCCGGTCGGTGACAAGCCGATGATCTACTACCCGCTGTCGGTGCTCATGCTCGCAGGCATCACCGAGATCCTGCTCATCTCGACCCCCGCCGACCTCGTGCAGTTCCGGCGGCTGCTGGGTGACGGCGCGCATCTCGGGCTCCGGTTGAGCTACGCCGAGCAGCCGCACCCGGGCGGCATCGCCGAGGCGTTCCTGATCGGCGCCGACCACATCGGTGACGACGAGGTCGCCCTCGTGCTGGGCGACAACATCTTCCACGGGCTGCGCTTCTCCGACCTGTTGCTGGAGACTGCGCGCGAGGTGGACGGCTGCGTCCTCTTCGGCTACCCGGTACACGATCCGGAGCGCTACGGCGTGGCCGAGACCGACGGGGACGGCCGACTCGTGTCCATCGCGGAGAAGCCGGCGAAGCCACGCTCCAACCGGGCCGTCACCGGGCTCTACTTCTACGACAACGACGTCGTCAACATTGCCAAGAACATCGGACCGTCGCCGCGCGGCGAGTTGGAGATCTCGGGCGTCAACCAGGTCTACCTCGAACGCGGGCGGGCCCGGCTGGTCGACCTCGGCCGGGGCTTCGCCTGGCTGGACACCGGTACGCCGGAGTCGCTGCTCCAGGCGAGCCTCTACGTCGGCACGCTGGAGGCCCGGCAGGGCGTGCGGATCGCCTGCATCGAGGAGGTGGCGCTGCGGATGGGGTTGATCGACGCCGCCGCCTGTCACCGGCTGGGCGAGGCGATGGCTGGTTCGAGCTACGGCCGTTACGTGATGGACATCGCGGGTGAGCTGGCCTGAGCACGCCTGAGCCGGCCCGTTCCCGGGCCGGCTCCGTCAGGCGTCAGGACGGAGCCGGTCAGCGACCCAGTCGTCGGTAGCGCTCCTCCGTCGCGTCCTTCTGCGGCTTCCACCACCACCCGTTGCGGCGGTACCAGTCGATCGTGCCGGCCAGGCCGGCGGAGAGATCGGCGTACCGGGGCTTCCAGCCCAGCTCGGTCCGCAGCTTGTCGCTGTCGTTGGCATAGCGCGCGTCGTGCCCGGGGCGGTCCGTGACCAAGTCGAAGTCGTCCGCGGGCCGGCCCATCAACTCGAGGATCAGGCGCACGATCTGTCGGTTGTCGCATTCCTGCCCGGAGCCGACGAGGTAGGTCTCACCCATCCGGCCGGACCGCAGGATCGCGTCTATCGCCGTGTTGTGGTCGTCGACGTGGGTCCATTCCCGGACGTTGTCGCCCCGCCCGTAGACCTTCGGCCGGTCACCGGCGAGGACGTTGGTGATCTGCCGGGGGATGAACTTCTCGACGTGCTGGTAGGGACCGTAGTTGTTCGCGCAGTTCGAGATGGTGGCTCGCACCCCGTAGGAGCGCACCCAGGCGCGCACGAGCATGTCGGAGCCGGCCTTCGTGGCCGCGTAGGGGCTGGAGGGGTCGTAGCGGCTCAACTCGGTGAACCGCTCGTCGGAGTCCAGCGGGAGATCACCGAAGACCTCGTCGGTGGAGATGTGGTGTAGCCGCCGATCGTAGCGGCGTACCGCCTCGAGCAGGTTGAACGTGCCAACCAGATTCGTCTGCACGAACGGCGCCGGATCCAGCAGCGAGTTGTCGACGTGGGATTCGGCCGCGAAGTGCACGACGGTGTCGCTGGCCGCGACCAGCCGATCCAGCACTTCGGCGTCACGGACGTCGCCGTGCACGAACTCGATGTGATCGAGGATCGGCCGGAGGGAGCTGCGGTTCCCTGCGTAGGTGAGCGCGTCCAGCAAGATGATCCGGTATCCGGGATGACATCGGCGGACGTGGTGCGCGAAGTTCGCGCCGATGAAGCCCGCTCCGCCGGTGATCAGCATGGTCGTCATACGGGCACGCTAACGATCCCGGCCGCGACATCACTGGAACGCCGATGGACGCATCGTCCGCCCGCTCTTGAGCCTTCCTTGAGCCGGTGCCGCCAGGCTTCGGCGACCGAGTCCGCCACCCCCGAGGAGCACCGTGACACGTCGCCTCTTCACCTCCGAGTCGGTGACCGAAGGCCACCCGGACAAGATCGCCGACCAGATCAGCGACGCCGTCCTCGACGCCCTGCTCGCGCAGGATCCCCAAAGCCGCGTGGCGGTGGAGACGCTGATCACGACAGGTCAGGTCCACGTCGCCGGTGAGGTGACCACGCGGGCCTACGCGGACATCCCCCAGATCGTCCGGGACACCATCCTGAACATCGGGTACGACTCGTCGCGGAAGGGCTTCGACGGGCTGTCCTGCGGCGTGAACCTCTCCATCGGCGCGCAGTCGCCCGACATCGCACGTGGCGTGGACCGGGCGATCGAGCGGGTGGCCGGCGGCTCGGTGCACGCCCTCGACACCCAGGGCGCCGGCGACCAGGGGATGATGTTCGGCTACGCCTGCTCGGAGACACCCGAGTTGATGCCGCTGCCGATCGCGCTGGCGCACCGGCTGGCCCGCCGGCTCGCCGCCGCGCGCAAGGATCGGACGATCCCCTACCTGCGACCCGACGGCAAGACCCAGGTCACCATCGAGTACGACGGCTCGCGCCCGGCCCGCCTGCACACGGTGGTGGTGTCGTCCCAGCACGCCGCGGACATCTCACTCGATTCACTGCTGGCCCCGGACGTGCGTGAACACGTGATCGAGCCGGAGCTGACCGGCCTGGGCGTGGACGTCGAGGACTACCGGCGGCTGGTGAACCCGACGGGTAGATTCGAGATCGGCGGGCCGATGGGCGACGCAGGCCTGACCGGCCGCAAGATCATCGCCGACACCTACGGCGGATACGCTCGCCACGGCGGTGGCGCGTTCTCCGGCAAGGACCCCTCCAAGGTGGACCGCTCGGGGGCGTACGCGATGCGCTGGGTCGCCAAGAACGTGGTGGCGGCCGGCCTGGCCGAGCGTTGCGAGACGCAGGTCGCGTACGCGATCGGCAAGGCGCGCCCGGTGAGCTTCCTCGTGGACACGTTCGGTACCGAGAACGTCCCGACGCACCGGATCGAGCGGGCGATCGACGAGGTGTTCGACCTGCGGCCGGCCGCGATTATCCGCGACCTGCGCCTGCTCCGCCCGATCTACCGGCAGACCACCGTCTATGGCCACTTCGGCCGGGAACTGCCCGATCTGCTGTGGGAGAACACCGATCGCGCACAGGACCTCAAGGACGCCGCGGCCTGAACAGAACGGCAGGAAAGCCTGCCACGCTTCCTCGGACAGCGCGCGCGTCATGACCATCCGCGTGCTGGTCGCTGACGACCAGGACATCGTCAGAGCAGGGCTCTGCATGATCCTGAACGCCCAACCGGGCATCGCCGTCGTCGGCGACGCCGCCGACGGCCGCCGGGCGATCTCCATGGCCCGTTCGCTGCGTCCCGACGTGTGCCTGCTGGACATCCGCATGCCCGAGGTCGACGGGATCGAAGCCACCCGCCAGCTCGCCGGAGCCGACGTCGCCGATCCTCTGGCCGTCGTCGTCATCACCACCTTCGACCTCGACGAGTACGTCTACGGCGCGCTCAAGGCAGGCGCCCGAGGCTTCCTCCTCAAGGACGCCGGCGCCGAGATGCTCACCCAGGCCATCCATGCCGCCGCCCGCGGCGACGCCCTGATCGCACCGAACATCACCGCGAGGCTCCTGTCCTCCTTCGCGAACAGCCGCCCGCGCTCGGTGCCACCTGAACCTGTCGAGCCGCTGACCGCTCGCGAGGAACAGGTCCTGCTGGCTGCCGCTCGCGGGCGGACCAACAGCGAGATCGGCGATGAGCTGTCCATCAGCCTCAGCACCGTCAAGACCCACATCGCCGCCCTGATGCGCAAGCTCAACGCCCGCAACCGCGTCGAGATCGTGATATGGGCCTACGAGACACGCCGCGTCGGCACCTGATCGGCCCCCGCAGGCTCGAGGTGCGGAAACCAACGCTGACCACTTCGGTCTTCCTGGGAGGTCTCCGGTCGGATCAGCCGTCAGCGCTCCGCCGCCATGCAAGCGCTGGCGATCCGACAGGGCCGTCGCTCACTGCCCGAGAGGGCGGTAGCGAAGGTGTACGACGCCGTTTCGGAATCGGCGCTCATCGAGGAGCTCAAGGTCGACGCGCATGCCGGTCGGCAGGCCCGGCTTACCCCCGCCGACGACCACGGGCCAGACGAACAGCTGGCACTCGTCGACCAGCCCGGCCTCAAGAGCCTGCGCCGCGAGGTTTGCACCTCCAACGGTGAGATCGCTGCTGGCCGTGGCCTTCAGTTCGTGTACCGCCTCGGGGTCGAAGCGGCGTTCGAGTCGGGTGTCTGCGGTCGACACCGCCGCGAGGGTCGTGGAGTACACGACCTTTCTCGCTGCCTGCCAGGCGCTTGCGAAGTCGGCCATGAGGTCGGACTGCGCGGCCAGAGCGGCGTCGGTCTCCCAGACGGCCATCGCCTCGTACAGCCGCCGCCCGTAGAGGAACGTGCCCACGAAACGCAGGAGATCGGTGTAGACAACGAATAGTTCGTCGTCCATCGGCAACCAGGCGAACGCGCCGCGTTCGTCCTCCATGTAGCCGTCAAGCGACACGTTATTCACATAAATCAGCTTTGCCATGCCCCTACCTCTCGATGATCAACCGCAACAGCCTGGACACTCATCAGCGTGGTACCGCCTGAAGCCGGGCCACCGGCTCCTCCGGCACAGCGAGCGCCCGGAGCCCGCATACAGAGCCCGGCCCGCGGTCGGCGCGCTGACCGCGGGCCAGGTGGCAAGGTCGATCGGCCACCCGCAAGTTGTCGAAGACCGCGTGCATCACCTGCGCCGGTGCCAGCCCCAGCAGCGCGGCCCGGCCCGCGAAGTAGCCGTCCCAGTAGTCGCGCATACCGAGGGCCAGGAACGCCTCGTTCGGCACCTCGGAGAAGGTCACGGTGGCAATGGGCCGACGAGATCGAGCATGCAGTGGACCTTGACGCACGGGGCGCATCACCCATCACCTCCTGTGACCGCGACAGCACCCTCGTAGGCTGTCCCTCACACTGACTACGAACGCCCCTGCCCGAATCCGACAGCCGCTGCCCTACCTGTCAGGCTTCCCGCGGCCGCCACCCTGCAAGCCAAGCGGGCCCGACGACCCCGCCTACCCGGCGAGGATGCACGCCGAGCCCAGGCCGTGGCCCAGCACAGGGCCAAAGCACGGTAACTGGTGCCCCGGCTGGCGTCGACCAGCACACGAGGCCACCGACCTGACCGCAGACCACCCGCGGGCAGTCGGCCGGGGCGGAGGCGAACGCCAACCCCTCGCCGTCCTCTGCGTCTGTACGGTTCCCACACTCAGGGTGACGTCGCGCTGAGTGCGAATGCGGCGCGACCGATCGTCGTACAGGCGCCAGCCGGCGGCGGTCATCGAGACGGCGAAGAACACGGCGAAGAACAACGTCTTCGGGTCCGCGGTGATCTTCAAATGGGCGAGGCCAGAGGGTGCGCCCGGGATCTCCTCCTGGCTGACCACGTTGATCGTGGCCCAAGAGTCGCCGTGGGCGATAGCGCGGCACATCTTCCACGTGAGCACGAACGGCACTCTGCCACCCGGCATGGTGTCGCCAGCTGCTTCGACGTTTTCCCCGTACGTCAGCCGGCGCACGGCGGTCGTCGGATCGACACCTCTCCGCCGCGCGATTTCGCGCAGTTGCTCTGTGCGGGCCTCCGCGGGTTTGCGTCCCTCCGGCGCACCGAGCAGTTCCCTGACCGCCTCGCCGCCCTTGATGTCCAGCGCAGCGAAGCGCAACCGCCGGCGGACTCGCTCGGCCCGGTCGTCCGGCGCGAGCAGCCATACCGCAGCGCTTGCGTTCTGCAAGGCGGCTCGGGCCAGCGAGTACGGGGCGTACATGTGCATGACGTGCGCGTCTTTCAGGACGGTGCGCAGGCAGTTCAGGTGGTCGACGGCGTGCGAGAGGGCGTGCCAGGCAGCCTGGCTGAGCTGGTACGGATGCATCTCCTTGTTGTCGCGGCTCAGCGTGCTGCGCTCCTGGGGGCGTTCGTGCGGCCCGGCAGGGTCCATGCGCTTCAGCCAGGGATCGATGCGGTCGAGGTGCCGGAACATCTCGGCGGACGGTGGCCCGCTACTGCCGGGCGATGGTGCGGGCCGAGTCGCCGGACGCATCGGCGGCGATCATGGGGCGGGCCACCGCGGTTACTCAGCGACACGACAACCGACTGGAGCCTGAGGTCGCTGGCACACCCTCTAGAGCGTCCTAGGACGTGGTCTCCTCGTTCATGCATGTGGAGCCGTCTTTCATCAGCCATCCTGCGATGGTGTTGTAGTCCGCATCGGTGAGGCCATGGCGTGGGTTGACACGATGCAGGAGCGCGGGAGAGCTGTGGTTCGCGGCCACCCAGGACCGGTCGGCGTCGGTGATCTCGTCGTCGGCCCAGACGAACCGGCGTCCCGCGGCCCATTCGACGAGGTGGCGGGTCTTCCAGTGCAGCCGACCGTCGTCGTCATCTTCGTCCGGCCAGTCGACGATGGGCAGCTGAGGCAGGCCGAGCCGCGGCGCGAGTACCTCGTTCGCTTCGGCCATCCAGGTCGTGGCCCAGACCATGTCGCACGGCAACGCGGCCAGGCGACGGCCGTGTTCAGGGCTGAGTCCGGCCAGCAACGGGTTGGGTTCGTCGTCCATCTGCCCCGCGGCGCCGGCGAACGGCAGGAGTGTTCCGTCCACGTCCAGGAACAACAGCGGACGCGTACCGATCCCGTGTGCGGCGAGGCGGCGTACGCTCGCCTCACCGAAGTCCTCATCCGGCCAGATCTGGTCCGCGGCCCAGTCCAGCCACTGGTGCGGCGGCTCGTCGGCCTGGAAGTACGCGATCCGCGCCGCCTGGTCCATGGGGGCGGACTCCCACCAGTGCCACCAGAGCATCAGGTGCCATTCGCCGTAGCCCATGCGCCAGCCGATGCTGTACCTCTCGATCTCCGGGTGCGCTCGCCATGGCGGTAGAACCCGGCTGTGAGTGTCAAGCTGTTCGCGCACCGCGGCGTCGAGAAGTTCGCGGGTCCGTTCGTCCACTAATTAACGCTCCTTCACGGTCCGGCAGCTCAACCCGGCTCCACCCCATGGTGGGGGTCATTGCTTGTCCGACGTCCGCGAGGGCCAGGTCGCGATTCAGCAGCTCTCACGAGTTGGTCGCGGCAGCCCAGGCATGGGCGCGCCAACGGCTGCCCACCCCACGTGAGCACATACGCGGTCACGCGGGTCGCCCGTTCTGTTCCCGTAGCCAGTAGGCGGCGGTTTCGCGGACGTCTTCGTTTGGGTCGTTGAGCGCCTCGCTGATCACGTTCGCGTGCCGGTAAGACTCCTTGCGCCAGCCACGCAGGGAAAGGATCGCCAGCCGCCGCACGGTGGCGTCCGGGTCCTGGCTGACCGTCTGTCCGAGTAGCGGAAGGACCTGCCTCGCGACGGCGGCACCGAGACGCCGTTCGCCGAGCACGCACACCGCGTGCCGGCGGATGACGACGTACGGCGAGGCCAGTCCGCGGATCGCTTCGTCGACCTCGCCGACGGTGATGTCGCAGTACCCCCGCCCTGGCTTGAGCTCCTCGGCCAGCGCCGGCACATACGCCGGCCGGCGCTCGATGACGTCCTGCAAGGGCCGGTAGTCCAACCGCCGTGCGATGACCGCCTGGTTGCGGAAGCTGGTGTACGGGGCGGCGACGGCGGTGATCACAACCTCCTGCGGAAGACGGTGGATCTGGTCGAGCACGAGATCGAGGCGGCCCAGCCGCGCCAGCGCACGGCCCGCCCACGACTGGTCCGGTCCTTCCCGCTCGGTCAGCGCCTCGTGCAGTGCCCGCAGGACGCCGCCGTCGGGTTGGCCGATGTCGGCTAGCAGCTTGGCGGCCCGCCACGCCCGGTCCTTGGCAGAGAGCAGGGGGATCAAGGCGGGAAACGCGGCCGGCCCGAGATCACGCAGCGCCACCTGGGCGTCCTCGCCGCTGATCGGGCCGTCAAACGCGTCCAGCCGGGCGACGTAGTACGCGGCGCGTTCGGCCTCCGGTAGTGCGGCGACCCGGGCCATCACGACCGCCCGCTGGTCGTACTCAGGGATGTGCCGGCTCACCTCACGTTCGGTGAGGACGCGTTTGATCAGCGTCTCGTGGTACTCGTCGTCGAGCAGCAGCACCACGAAGTCCCGGTCGGTGACGCCGCTGGTGCGAAGTGCGACCCTGGCTCGCTTACACACGCGCACGAGCATCGACAGGTACCGGCGGAACGTCGCCTCCCACTGCCGGGTCGTCCCTCGGCAGGCCTCCGCGGCCAGCTGCCGTTCCCAATCCCGGGTCAGGCCCTCGGCGAGCCACTCGTCGTCGTAGTGGTCCCAGTCGGCGGCGTTCCACCGCACATCCGTCTGCTCCTCGGCGGGAAGCTGCGCCAACGCTTCGACACTGTTCATCGCGAGGCTGGGCAGGGTGATCTGGCCATCGGTCTCGCGGTAGATCCGGTCCAACGCCGCGGCGTAGAACCGCTCGTCAGGATGTTCGGCGATGGTCGACCGGACGGCTTGCACCAGGGCGTCTACCAGCACGCGCTCGAAGCTCGCCCAGTCCAAGCCCACCGCCACCCCGCCCGACACGGCCGCTCCCCTCCCCGATGGCTGCCCCGCCGATCCCGTCCGGCCCGAGAACCGCCCGGGCCGAACCCGATGTTGGTAGCGCCCTGGCCTGGTCTTGCATCGCTCGGGATGCGGGCAGTAGGCGCGCGTGGAGTCAGTTAGCCGTTGGTCTTGGTGGCTGCGGGGACGCGGCCAAGGGCGCGGTCTTTGTGTCGGTAGGTCACGATGGCGACGACGACACCAATACCGCGTCAGAACGGCCCACTACCAGTGAAGACTCTGGCTCCACCAGGTGCGGCTGGAGTACTGAGCGGTTCAGCACCAGAACGCCTGACCCCCTGGTCGAATTGCGATGATTTTGCGGTCACCCGCGCGGCGCTCGGTCCACAGGAGCGTCGCGACGCTGAGCTGCACGGCTCGGCGGAGCGGGGATGATGCCGTCAGTACGAGTCGCGGCCGCCGCAGTCGCAGTCGCAGGCTTGGATTTACGGCGGTGGAGCGTGAGAGTCATGACCAGCACGACCAGCGCTCCGACGATCAGCCCGAGGATCGCGCTGGCCACCGTGTTGACGAGCCAGCCGACGAGCCCGCCGAGAACACCCGTGGCGTCGTGGGCGGCCACCTCCACGTGGTGCACGGCCTCGTACAGGAAGTGCAGGTTCAGCTCGTTCGTGCCCAGCAGCAGGATGTGCCCGCCCACCCACAGCATCGCCGCGGTGCCGACCACCGTCAGCACGGTGAGGACTACCGGCATCGCCCTCACCAGACCGCGGCCGAACGTGGCGACGGCGCCGGAACGTTGCGACAGGCGCAGTCCGGCGTCGTCCATCTTTACGATCAGGGCCACCACGCCGTATACCAGGACGGTTATGACGACGGCGACGACAGCCAGGATCGCCAGGCGGGACCAGAACGCCTCATCGATCACCTCGTTCAGGGTGATGACCATGATCTCCGCCGAGAGGATCAGGTCGGTCCGTACCGCCCCGGACACCAGTGTCGTCTCGTCCTGCACCTTCTCCTCGCCCGCGCCGTGGGCATCGTGATGGGCGATCTTGGCCCACACCTTCTCCGCGCCTTCGTAACAGAGGTAGGCGCCGCCGAGCATGAGGATCGGAGTGAGCAGCCAGGGCACGAACTGACTGAGCAGCAGCACCGCCGGCAGGATGATGAAGAACTTGTTGCGCAGCGACCCCAGGGCAATGCGCTTGATAATCGGCAACTCACGCTCGGCCGCCAGGCTCCGTACGTACTGCGGCGTGACGGCAGCATCGTCGACGACGACGCCCGCAGCCTTGGCGCCGGCCTTCGCGGCGGCCGCCCCGATGTCATCGATCGACGCGGCAGCGGCTCGGGCCAGCACCGCCACGTCATCCAGCAGGGCTACGAGTCCACCGGCCAAGGGAGGGGTCCTTCCAGGGTTGCGCAGAGTTCGAACTGGCCCATTCTCGCTCAGGTCCTTGCGCGCGGCACGCCACCGCCCGGGTCTTATATCGGGCGAGAGCTCGACCCAGTACGTGGCCGTAGAAGTACCTGCGTGTACTTCTGCCTCCAGTTCGCGGGTAAGGCCGTGTTCGGCGAGCAGTTCGGCGAGGTCTCCGGCGGCGAGTTCGTTGCCGGCGTCCAGGCGTTTGCGGTGCAGGCCGATGGCCTCCTCGATGCGACCGTGTTCGGCGAGCAACTTGGCCACACTTGCGGCAGCGCCCACCGCCGCCCCGACGGCGCTCGAAGGACCCACAATCGCCGGGTGCGACGCCAAACTGGCGCGCTACCGGGCGGCGCTCGACGCCGACGCCGACCCAGGCGTCGTTGCCGGCTGGATCGCCGAGACCCAGGCAGAACGCGAACACGCCGAACGGCACCAGCACACGCCAGCCGAAGAGAAGACCAACGCCCCTGCCCGCTACAGCGAGGAGCAGATCATCGCCGTCGTCGAGGAACTCGGAGACCTCGTGGCCGCCCTACGGAACGCACAGCCGGAACACAAACTGGAGGTCTACCGCAGCCCGTTACAAGATCATCCGTTGCTTCAGGCTCCGCCGGAGGCGGATCGCAGAGAAGAGACTCTGTGGCGGCCTGAGGTCTACGACTAACGGTCAAGCTCGGGTTGGCGCCCGCGCGTCACGACGTGCGGGCGAAGTAGCGGTCCTGCGCTACGGACTGCCCCGCAAGTGAGTGGGCAGAAACCGCTGGTTCGGCGACGGGCGACCACGCTACGGTTCGCGGGTGAGCACCCCGCTCCGCGCGACGAGGCAATCGTTCGCGGGTCGCGATCTTCGGCACCGCACCCTGGATGGGCACTCGTTCAAGTTGTGTGACTTCCGTGGCGCCGACCTTCGGGGCGCGTCTCTTCGCGGTGTCAGCTTTGCCGGCTGCGATCTGCGGGGCGCCGACCTGCGTGACACCGACCTGTTCTACGCGCGGTTCGGCTACGTCAGGACGCACGATCCGGAGTACGGACGCACGGACGTCACCGGGGCACGGTGGGACGGAGCCGACCTTCGAGGCGTCACCGCCGAGCGCGTCATTGGGTGGCCGAACGATCTCTAGATTCCGGGGTTACGTCCAGTTGATGTTGGGCCACCGAGCTGTCATCGCGTTCACCCGCCTAACCGCGCTACCCCAGCTAGCTGGCCCTGTTGCTGGACCGTGCGCATCGTTGGGTGGCGTTTGACGGCCTAGAACGGATTGAGTAAGGGCTCAGCAATCTACTCCTCTGCTGCGCTGTGCCGTCTCGACAGCCGTTGGGTAGCTGGGCGCGCCATCCGGGCCTGCTTTCCGGCCATGATCGCCTGGTCACCGCATACCGGGCCAGGGCTGTGGCCGGTCAGCTGATGCGTCACACCTTGCCGACGCTCGGAAACCATCAGGCGACGGCAGCGCGACGGCAATCTCGCCCAGCCCGGGCCCGTTGTCGCTGACCTGGCAGGTCAGCACGTCGTGGTGCTGCCACAGATGCACCTCGCCGCTGCCCCCGCCCAGACCACGCACTCCATCAACATTGGTCGATAGCTGCGGGCCTGGTCGAACCAGCGGCCGTCACCGGCGAATCATCGGGGTCAGGAGTTCTAAAAGCTGGCCGGCCGACCGGTCATGGCAGACGGCGCCTACCGCGGCAATCCTGAGGTAATCATCCCGTACCGCAAGCCCGCTGACGGCAGTGATCTGCCCGAGTGGAAGGCGGACCTGAACAAGCAGGATCGCTCGGTCCGAGCGCAGGTCGAACACGCCCTGGCCCGCATGAAATGCTTCAAGATCCTGCGCGACTACCGCCGCGCCGCCCACACATTGGCCGACACCGCATCCGGCATCGCCCACCTCCACAACATCATCCTGGCCGGCTGATCCAGGAACCGTTGCGCGGCAACGCCATCACCGAGTTACGAGACATCCTTAGACGCACTCACATGTCGCAACGGGGCACCCTGCGATTAGCAGGTCGACTCGGGCAGCGGGCTTCGAGCGCCGGGTCACATCACGACGCGGACACCAGGCCAGCGTTCGGTGGGGCGGTGGCGGGCGAGTCGCCGCCGGGAGATCTCCGCGCTGGCCCTGGCCGGGTTGCGCCGCCACACCCCATCGAGCAGATCGTCGGGGCCGTGGGGCGCGCATACCGTGATCTGGTCATGCGCGTCGAGGCGTACGGCCACGGCGGTGGCGTACTCGGGCCAGGTGGCAATGGCATCGGCGACGGTCCGCAACGGCGCCACCGGACCTCCGCCGAACTTGGCCGGGTACCAGGTGTGCACCGCGGCCTGGTTTCTGCCTCCCACGGCGGATTCGGCTAGCGCGGATGATCACGGGCGACCTCCTCGCCACCCGAGCCCCGGGCGGCGGCGCCGCGTGCCGCGGCCGCCGGGGGACTTCGGCCGGTCGCGATGTACGCCCGGCGATCGGCCGTCTCGTGACACGCTGCCGTGGGGACGACCCGGACGGGAGCGGAAGTAATGACCATCGGTATCGCGGTGAACGGCAACTGATGGGCCGAGCGGTGATCATGCTGGCCGCGGTGGCGGCGGCCGTGCTGGTGGACGTGCTCAGCGGCGTACTCGTCAACCGGATCGCCCATGGTCGCTACAAATGGCTGCTGGCGCCGCTGCGCCAGGCCTGCCGCCGCCCGACGACCGCCGTTCTGCTACTCGCTGGCCTCTACGCCGCGCTGCCGGGAGGGCCGGGCCGGTGGCTGCGCGAGGGCCGGCACGCCATCCTGTTGCTGCTGATCGGCAGCGTCGCCTTGCTGGTGGTCAGGGCGCTGCACGTCGCCGAGATCGTGGCGTTCAGCCGGCTGCCGGCCGGGGTGATGGCCGACCGTCGGATCCGCCGCACCCGCACCCAGATCCGGCCGGTGCGACGGTTGACCTCGACGGCGGTCACGATCGTCGCGATCGGTCTGATCATGACCACCTTCGAGCCGATACGCCTGTTCGGCATCTCGGTGCTCACCTCGGCCGGTGTGATCGGCGCCGTGATCGGCCTGTCCGCCCGGACCGCGCTGGGCAACGCCTTCGCCGGCATCCAGGTCGCCTTCGCGGACGGCCTCTACATCGGTGACGTGCTCGTCATCGACGGCGAGTGGGGTCGCGTCGAGGAGGTGAAACTGACTAACGTGGTGATCCGGCTCTGGGACGACCGCCGGCTCATCCTGCCCACGACCTACTTCACCGAGCGCCCGTTCCAGAACTGGACGCGACACGAGACCCGGGTGGTCGGCAAGGTCCAGATCCACGTCGACCACACCGCCAACCTGGACGACCTGCGCGTCGAGGCGCAGCGCCTGATCGAGGCGTCGCCGCTGTGGGACCGGCATCAGTGGGTGCTTCAGATGGTCGATGCCAACCCGCAGACCGTCGTCATCCAGATCCAGGCGTCCGCCGCCGACGGGCCGAGCGCCTGGGACCTCCGCTGCGACCTGCGCGAGGCGATGGTTCGCTACCTGCGGGAGAAGCACCCGCAGTGGCTGCCCCGCACCCGCAGCGAGTACAAGCCCTGATTCCGCGCCCGGGATGCGGCATTCGCGTTGCCGACCAGCAGCCGGGCCGTTAGACCACCATAGGGCTGACACGCAACGAAGGTGGGGAACCCGATGCTGGTTGACCTGCTCGCCCAGGACGCCGCCCCGGGAGACCTCATGGCGGCGCGGGTGCAGATGGCCCTGTCCCTGGGCTGGCATATCGTGATCGCCTCGTTCGGCGTCGGCATGCCGGCGGTCACCGTCTTCGCCGAGTGGCGCGGTCTGCGCACCGGGGACCCGACCTTCACCCGGCTGGCGCACCGCTGGGCCAAGGCGATGGGCGTGCTGTTCGCGGTCGGCGCGGTGTCGGGGACCATCCTGTCGTTCGAGATGGGGCTGCTCTGGCCCGGCCTGATGGGCCGCTTCGGCGACGTGATCGGCCTGCCGTTCGCGATGGAGGGCATCGCGTTCTTCGTCGAGGCCATCTTCGTCGGGATCTACCTGTACGCCTGGGACCGGGTGCCACCCCGGGTGCACCTGCTCTCCGGACTGCCGGTCTGTGTCGCGGGCGTGGCGTCCGCGTTCTTCGTGGTGTCGGCAAACGCCTGGATGAACCAGCCCCGCGGCTTCGACCTGGTCTCCGGCGAGGTCACCGACGTCAGGCCGTGGCAGGCGATGTTCAACCCGGCGACGCCGCCGCAGACCCTGCACATGATCGTCGCGGCGTTCATGGTGACCGGCTTCGGCATCGCCAGCGTCTACGCGGTGGCCCTGCTGCGCGGCCGCCGGGACCGCTACCACCGGCTCGGCTTCGCCATCCCGTTCACCGTCGCTGCGGTGCTCTCCCCGGTGCAGGTCGTGGTCGGCGACTGGGCGGCGCACTTCGTCGCGGAGTACCAGCCCACCAAGCTCGCCGCGATGGAGGGGCTGGCCCGCACCGAGGCCGGCGCGCCGCTGTCGCTCGGCGGCGTCTACGTCGACGGGGAACTGCGGTACGCAGTCGAGGTGCCCAACGCCCTGTCGCTGCTGGCCAGGTGGGATCCGGACGCCGTGGTCATGGGCCTGGACCAGGTGCCCGACGATCAGGAGCCACCGGTGACGGTGGTCAAGTGGGCGTTCCAGCTGATGGTGGCCATCGGCTTCGGGCTGGTGGCGCTTTCCGCCTGGTGGGCGCTTGCGTGGTGGCGGCGTCGGGGTCCGCCGCGCTCGCCGTGGTTCCTGCGGGCCGCCGCCCTGTCCGGGGTCGCCGCCGCCGTCGCGGTCGAGGCCGGCTGGGTCGTCACCGAGGTCGGGCGGCAACCCTGGATCGTGTACGGCGTGCTGCGCACCGCCGAGGCGGTAAATCCGGCGCCGGGCCTGGCCACCGGCCTGGCCCTGGTCGCCGCCGTCTACGCGGTGCTCACCGTCGCCACCGTCGCGGTTCTGTGGCGGATGGCCTGCCACCGCGACGAGCCGGTCGCTCCGCAGGAGGGCGTACCCGAACCGGTGGACAGCGGCCGATGACCGTCGTCGACGTCCTGCTCGGGGTGCTGCTGGCCGGTCTGACGCTCTACACCCTGCTCGCCGGCGCGGACTTCGGCGCCGGGATCTGGGACCTCCTCGCCGGCGGGGCGCGCCGCGGCGCAGCCCGCCGGGAACTGATCGCGCACTCGATCGGCCCGGTGTGGGAGGCCAACCACGTCTGGCTGATCCTGGTGATCACCCTGTTCTGGACCACCTTTCCGCCCGCGTTCGCCGCGTTCGCCTCCACCCTTTACATCCCGCTGACCCTGGCCGCGCTGGGCATCATCGGTCGTGGCGCGGCCTTCGCCTTCCGCAAGGCCAGTCACACCCTCACCGAGCAACGCCTCTACGGCGCCACCTTCGCGCTCTCCTCGGTGGCCACCCCGTTCTTCCTCGGCTCGATCGTCGGCGCAGTCGCCTCCGGTCGCGTCCCACCCGGCATCGCCGAGGGTGACATCTGGCGCAGCTGGCTCAATCCCACCTCCATCTACGGCGGACTGCTCGCGATCGGCGTGTGCGCGTACCTCGCCGCGGTCTACCTCATCCACGACGCGCGCCGCGCCGGTGCCGCCGACCTGGTGGCCCAGTTCCGCCGCCGCGCCCTGGTCACCGGCATAGTGGTGGGCGTCGGCGCGGCGGCCGGGCTGGCCGTCGTCGCCGCCGACGCGCCGGACCTTTTCGCCGATCTTCGGGGCCGGGCGCTCGCCTTGGTGCTGCTCTCGTTCGCCGCGGGGCTCGGGTCGCTGGTGCTGATCGCCACCGGCCGCTACCGGGCGGTGCGGGTGACCGCGGCCCTCGCGGTCGCGGCCGTCCTCTGGGCCTGGGGCGCCGCCCAGTACCCAGACCTGCTGCCGCCCGACCTGACCGTCACCGAGGCGGCCGGTGATCCCACCGTGCTCGCCACGGTGCTCGCCGTCCTCGCGGTCGGAGCGCTGCTGCTGGCGCCCTCCCTGCTCTGGCTGTTCGGCATCTTCCAGCGCTCCAAGCCGGCCGCCGGCAACCCACCGCCCCGGTGACGCTCACCCGGGCGGGCGGCCTGTGGGCGGCGCTGGCGGCGGCGGTGGCGCTGGGAGCCCTGCACCTTCTCGCGCCGGCCATCCGCCGGAGACTGCCGGTGCCCACCCACGCGGCGACGTCCCTCGGTGGCGGCATCGCCGCCGCGTACGTGTTCCTCTATCTGCTGCCGCGCCTCGCGGAGGGCAACCAGGCGGTGGCCCACGTCCTGGAGGAGGAGATCAGGCCCACCCCGGCCCGCGGATTCGTGCTGTTCCTCGTCGCGCTGGTCGGCTTCTTCACGTTCTACGCCCTGGAACGTGTCACCCACCGCTCGCAGCAGCGCCGGCAAGAGCCCACCCGGCTGGTCTTCGGGTTCCAGCTCGGCTTCTTCGCCCTGTACAGCGGCCTGATCACGTACACCCTGGCGACTAAGCTGGACGCGGGGCTCGGGCCGGCGGTGCTGTTCGCCGTCGCCATGGGGCTGCACGTGCTGGCCACCGACGGCGTCCTGGCCGAGCACTTCCCGGTCAGCCTCACCACCGGGTGGCGCCTCGTCCTGGTCGCCGGCGCCGCCGGCGGCTGGGTGACCGCGGTCGCCGTCCAGCCCACCGGCGTGCTGATGAACGTGCTCACCGCCTTCCTGGGTGGCGGGATCCTGCTCAACATTTTCGTCGACGAACTGGCCCCCGAAAGGCACTCCAGCTTCACCTGGTTCACCATCGGCCTGGCCGCCTACTCCGGCCTGCTCGCCTTCGCGACCTTCACCACCGACGTCGGCGCTGCCTGAGGACGATCACCGGCCGCCTCCAGACGGCCAGCCGGTGATGGCGGCCGGTTGTCAGCGACTGACCGTCACGTCGACCGGTCCGGCGCTCACGGTGCCGTCATTCAGTGGGGTGCAGCGGATGCCGCCCGTGCGGCGCAGGGCCTTCTACGCATTGGGGGCCGATGGCGACGTCCTTCAGGCACAGGGGGTTGGCCGGGCGGTTGTCCCGCAGGCTGACCGGCCTGCGCCGGCGTCGTCGTCAAGCCCTCCCAGCACGGCCGCGGTTTGGATGATCTGCTGCAACAACTCGCCGGGGTGGAGCCCCCGGGACACACCGCGACGGCTCGCCGAGCTGCTCGTCGGGTGTCACGTGCCAGCCGGTACGGCGGCGGGCCGGACCGAGAGGTCGAGCTCGCCGCCGACGACATTGACCTCGATGGTGTCGCCCGGATTCGCCCCGTCATCGAGCAGCAGGGTCGACAGCCGGTCTTCCAACTCGCGCTGGATGCTGCGCCGCAGTGGCCGCGCCCCGTACTCGGGCTGGTAGCCCCGGTTGGCCAGCCACTGCACGGCGTCCGGGCTGACCTCGAGGTCGATGTCCTGTGCGTGCAACCGACGGCGGGTGCGGTCCAGCAGCAGGCCGGTGATCTCAAGGAGCTGGTCCCGGTCCAGGCCGGTGAAGACGATGATCTCGTCGATCCGGTTGAGGAACTCCGGCCGGAACCGCTGCCCCAGCAGCCCCATCAGTTCCTCGCGCTGGTCGTTGACCGGACGCCCTGCCGCCTGCGCGGCCAGAATGCGGTCCGCGCCGATGTTGCTCGTCATGATCAGGATGGTGTTGCTGAAATCGACCGTGCGACCCTGCGCGTCGGTGAGGCGACCGTCGTCGAGCACCTGCAGCAGCGCGTTGAACACATCCGCATGCGCCTTCTCCACCTCGTCGAAGAGCAGCACCGAGTATGGCCGGCGCCGGACCGCCTCGGTGAGCTGACCGGCCTCCTCGTACCCGACGTAGCCCGGGGGCGCTCCGACCAGCCGGCTGACCGTGTGCTGCTCCTGGAACTCGCTCATGTCGAAGCGGATCATGCTGGACTCGTCGCCGAAGAGCGCCGCGGCGAGGGCTCTGGCCAGTTCAGTCTTGCCGACGCCGGTGGGGCCGAGGAAGAGGAACGACCCGTCGGGTCGCTGGGGGTCGCTCAGCCCGGAACGCGATCGGCGTACGGCAGCCGCCACAGCCCGTACGGCCTCGTGCTGGCCGACCACGCGCTCGTGCAGTTGCTCCTCGATGCGCCTCAGCCTCTGCTTCTCCACCTCCGTGAGCTGGGTGACGGGAACACCGGTACGCCGGCTGACCACCTCGGCGATGTCGCTCATATGCACCTCGGGCACCGGAGGCGTGCCCTCCTGCGCCGCCGCCAGATCCCGCTCGGCCGCACCGATCTCGGCTTTCAGCGCACCCGCGCGTTGATAATCCTCGTTCGCCACCGCGCTGTCCTTCTCCCGGCGCAGCTGGGACAGCCGCTTCTCGATCTCCTTCTTGTCCGGAGCCGGGGTGCGGGAACGAAGCCGGACCCGGGCCCCCGCCTGGTCGAGCAGGTCGATGGCCTTGTCCGGCAGAAACCGGTCGGTGATGTAGCGGTGGGACAGTTCAGCCGCGGCGTCCAGCGCTTCGTCCGTGTAGCGCACCTGATGGTGCGCCTCGTACCGGTCACGTATGCCCTTGAGGATCGCGACGGTGTCCTCCACGCTCGGCTCCGACACCAGGATCGGCTGGAACCGGCGCTCCAGCGCAGGATCCTTCTCGATGTAGCGACGGTACTCGTTCAGTGTCGTCGCACCGACCACGTGCAGTTCGCCGCGGGCCAGGGCGGGCTTGAGCATGTTGCCGGCATCCATCGCCCCCTCGCCACCGCCGCCCGCGCCGACAACGGTGTGCAGTTCGTCGATGAAGAGGATCAGCCCGTCCTCGCCCGACGTCACCTCCTGGATCACGTTCTTCAGGCGCTCTTCGAACTCACCGCGGTACTTGGTGCCCGCCACCATCCCGGACAGGTCGAGTGCGACCACACGCCGGTTGGCCAGGGTTTCGGGCACCTCGTCGTTGACGATGCGCTGCGCGATGCCCTCGACGATCGCCGTCTTGCCGACGCCCGGCTCGCCGGTGAGCACCGGATTGTTCTTCGTACGCCGGGAGAGCACTTCGATCGTGTCGTCGATCTCGTCATCACGGCCGACGACCGGATCGAGCCGACCGGCCCGGGCGTCCTCGGTGAGGTCCCGCCCGTACTGGTCAAGGGTGGGGGTGCTGCTGGCTCCGCGCCCGTCGGCACCGCCCGCCGGCGGCGTGGGCCCGGTGACGGCCCCACCGAGCGCCCGCAACGCCCGGCCCGCGGTCGTCTCCGGGTTCGCGGCGATGCCGAGCAGGAGGTGTTCGGGGCCGATGTACGACGCGCCGGACCGTCGCGACTCGCGGTGCGCGTCGAGCAGGGCGCGCTTCGCCGCCGGCGCGAGCGGAGGCGTGTCCTCGCGTGGCCTGCCCTTGGGGACGGCCGACTCTATCTGGCGGGCCAGGTCGTCGGGGTCGGCGCCGCTCGCGCCGAGCATCCGGCGGGTGGGGTCGGCCTGGGCTGCGGCCCACAGCAGGTGCTCGACATTGAGGTACGGGCTGCCCCACTCCGTAGCCTGCTCGGCTGCCCGTTGCAGGAGTTGCCGCGACTCGGTGGAGAGCAGCCGGGACAGGTCGACCCGCTCCACCGGACGTCCCGCGAACGGGTCTCCGCCGAAGAACCGACTGATCAAGTCGTCCAAGGAGCCGCCGGGGATGCGGAACGCGTCGAGCGACATCTCATACCCTTTCTGCCGGTGGGGTGGGTCCTCGGCACAGGCCCACCTGAACGCTACGCACCTTTCGCCCACAGAGTTGGCCTTTATGGGTTTCTGGGGAGGCCAGGGTTTGTACTCGCTGCGGGTGCAGGGCAGCCACTGAGGGTGGTTGTCGCGGAGGTCGCACCGGAGCGTCCCAGGCGCTGGGCCCCGTCGGCGCCTGCGGCCTGCCCACCATCGGATCGGCGCCTTGACCGGCAGGCCGGGAGGCGCGGGACCCCGGTACCCGCGGACCCTGCGGTCTGCCCTCACGAGCGCTGCGTTGTTACCGGTGGACTTGACCCAGGCGTCCGGCAGGCGTCCGAGTTTGGCCACCGGCGGGGGACCGAATTGCGCTCAGTGTTCCGACAGCACCACGCTCTCCGCCGTCTTGCGCCCCAGACATCTCCGCCGAGTTCGGGCGGCGAAGGCGTGATCGAAAGGCGGCGGTGTACTTGCGGTCGCGGATGAGGAACCCTCCCCGCAGCACACCGGCC
>NZ_LEKG01000091.1:0-54833 GCF_001029515.1 Micromonospora sp. RV43
GGCCCGCGAGGAGTTGGGCAACCCGCACGCGCACACCACTGTGCTGCGGCAGCTCAGCGACGACACGGCGGTCCTGAGCCAGCCGACCCAGGTGGTGGCCGCGCTCCAGCCGGTCGAGCGCCCGGCGTGGGCACGGCTGCCCGAGAGCGGCGCCGCGCAGCGCCCGCACCGGCGCCGCGCCGTCGAGGAGGACGGCCCGGGGACCGGGTTCGCCGCCCTGCGTACCCGGATCATGGGCTCGCCGCGCGGACGGCTGGCCGTCGCCGCGGCGGTCGTGGTGCTCGGCCTGGTCGCCGCGGTGGGTGGCTGGTGGTTCGGTGTGGGCCGCTACACGGTGGCGCCGCAGATGGTCAGCCTGACCAAGGCCGACGCGGAGGCGCAGGCCCAGCGCGGCGGCTTCACGCTGAAGTACGCCACTCCGCGCCACGACGAGAACGTCCCCAAGGACACGGTGCTCGGGCAGTCCCCCGGCTCGGCCGCGCGGATCGTCAAGGGCGGCACGATCACGCTGACCCTGTCGCTCGGTCCGGAGCGGCTGCCGGTGCCGGACGTGGTGGGCAAGGACTACGCGCTGGCCCAGGCCGAGCTGGAGGGCGCCAACCTGGTTGTGGCCAAGGGCTCCTCCCGGTACGACGACACGCTGCCCGCGGGTGTGGTGCTGGCCACCGACCCGAAGGTGGGCACAGTGGTCAAGCCCGGGGCGAAGGTGACGGTGATCCTCAGCAAGGGTCGCGCGCCGGTGACGGTGCCCAACCTGGTCGGCAAGAGCCTCACCGAGGCGCGCACCATCCTCGCGCAGCTCGGGCTGAAGCCGGTGGAGAACGTCAAGGACTCCGACAAGCCGAAGGACGAGATCCTCGGCCAGAGTCCGGCCGACGGTACCGGCGTGGAGAAGGGCGCCCAGGTCAAGCTGGAGATCAGCAAGGGCCCGCCGCAGGTGGCCGTCCCCCGGGTGGTCGACATGCCCTGCCAGCAGGCCAAGCAGACGCTGGAGAGCCAGGGCTTCCCGGTCAACGTCCAGCTCAACCCGAACGGCATCGTCCGGATCCAGAACCCGGTCGAGAACACGCCGGTGCCGCCGGGTACGACGATCACTGTGACGTGCCTGTGAGCGGATGTGACGGACGCCGGCGGGTGGGGTCGCACACCCCCACCTCCGGCGGTCTGGCCCGGGCGGCCCTGCCGTACGCGGACGCGGCCGAGTCCGAGGTGGTGCAGGTCTACGTCTCGAACTCGCGCGGCTGGGCGCTGCCGGCCGGCGACCCGGCGCAGGACGCGTTGTTCCGCGACGGGTGCGGCGAGCGCGGGCTGCCCGTGTTCATCCACGCCTCGCTGCTGGTCAACCTCGGCTCCCCCACCCCGGCGACTGTGACCCGGTCGGCGGAGACGCTGGCGCACGCGCTGCGGCGGGGCCGGGCGATCGGTGCCGAGGGCGTGGTGTTCCACGCCGGCAGCGCTGTCGACGCCGGTCACGCCGATGCGGCCCTGCGGCAGGTCCGCGCGGCGCTGCTCCCGCTGCTCGACGAGATCGCCGCCACCGGCGGGCCGATGCTGCTGGTCGAGCCGAGCGCCGGGGGCGGCCGGTCACTGGCGTCCCGGGTCGAGCACCTCGGCCCCTACCTGGACGCGGTCGACCGGCACCCGATGCTCGGGGTCTGCTTCGACACCTGTCACGCCTGGGCGGCCGGTCACGACCTGGCCGCCGAGGGCGGCATGACCGCCACGCTCGACACGCTGGTCGCCACGGTGGGCACGGACCGGCTGCGGCTGGTGCACGCGAACGACTCGAAGGACCTGTGCGGCTCCACCCGGGACCGGCACGAGAACATCGGCAAGGGCACCATCGGCGAGCCGGCGTTCGCCGAGCTGATGCGCCACCCGGCGACCGCCGGGGTGCCCGTGCTGGTGGAGACCCCCACGGAGAAGCACATCGGCCACGCCGCCGACATCGCCACCCTGAAGCGCCTCCACCCCTGACGGGTCCGCCCGCTCTCTCCCCCCTCGCGGGGAGCGCGGGGCGCGGTGGGGCCCGCGGGTCAGGCGCGCAGGGCGGTGTTCAGGATGGTGGCGGTGCGGTCGATCTGCGCGTCGGTGACGTCCAGGTGGGTGACCAGCCGGGCGGTACGCGGGCCGAGCACCGAGATCAGCAACCCCTCCGCCCGCGCGGCAGTCGCCAGCGCGTGCGCGTCCAACGGGTGCTTGGTCAGGTCCAGCGGCACGATGTTGGTCCGCACCACCGACGCGAGCACGCCGTGCGGGGCGACCGCCTCGGCCAGCCGGGCCGCCTTCACGTGGTCGTCGGCGAGCCGCTCGACGTGGTGCGCCAGCGCGTACCGGCCGGCGGCGGCGAGGATGCCGACCTGCCGCATGCCTCCGCCCATCCGCTTGCGCAGGAACCGCGCCCGGGCGATCTTCTCGGCACTGCCCACCACAAGCGAGCCGACCGGCGCGCCGAGGCCCTTGGAGAGGCACACCGAGAGCGTGTCGAACAGCACGCCGTACTCGGCCAGCGGCACCCCGTCGGCCACGTGCGCGTGCCAGATCCGCGCGCCGTCGCAGTGCAGGGCCACCCCGTGCTCGTCGGCGACCTCACGCATCCGGCGCAGCGTCGGCAGCGGGATCACCCCACCGCCGCCCCGGTTGTGGGTCTGCTCCACGGCGATCGCCCGCGTGGGCACCGCGAAGTAGCCGTCCGGCCGGATCATTCCGGCGACCACGTCGGGGTCCAGCTCCGCGCCCACCGCGGGCCAGGTCCGCGAGGAGATCCCGCCGTACGCGGCGGCGGCGCCGACCTCGTACGTGACGACGTGCGCGTCGGCGTCGCAGAGCAGCTCGTCGCCGGGTGGTACGTGCAGCTGGAGCGCGATCTGGTTGGCCATCGAGCCGCTCGGGGCGAACAGCGCCGCCTCGTGGCCGAACAGCGCGGCCACCTCGGCCTCCAGCGCGGTGACCGTCGGGTCCTCGCCGTAGACGTCGTCGCCCACCTCGGCTGCGGCCATCGCCTCCCGCATCCCCGGCGTCGGCCGGGTCACGGTGTCCGTCCGCAGATCGATCAGTTCGGGGCTCGCAAGCTCACTCCTCGCGTCAGCCACTGTGCCTCCTCCGGCTGCCGACTGCGGGGCTCGCAAGCTCACTCCTCGCGTCAGCCACGGAGCATCTCCGCCACCAGGAACGCCAACTCCAGCGACTGCTGGGTGTTCAGCCGGGGGTCGCAGGCGGTCTCGTACCGGTCGGGCAGGTCGAGATCCTCGATGCCCTGGGCACCGCCGAGGCACTCGGTGACGTCCTCGCCGGTCAGCTCGACGTGCAGGCCGCCCGGGTGGGTGTCCAGGCCCCGGTGCACCTCGAAGTAGCCGAGCACCTCGTCGACGATCCGGTCGAAGTGCCGGGTCTTGTAGCCGTTCGAGGACTCGTGCGTGTTGCCGTGCATCGGGTCGCACTGCCAGACGACCTTCGCCCCGGCGGCGGTGACCTTGGCGACGATCGGCGGCAGCGCGTCGCGGACCCGGTGGTTGCCCATCCGGCTGATCAGCGTGAGCCGGCCGGGGATGTTGTCCGGGTTGAGCTTCTCGCAGAGCTCGATCGCCTCGTCCGGCGTGGTCGTCGGGCCGAGCTTGACGCCGATCGGGTTGGCGATGCGGGAGATGAAGTCGATGTGCGCCCCGTCGATCTGCCGGGTCCGCTCACCGATCCAGAGGAAGTGCCCGGACAGCCCGTACGCCTTGCCGTTGGAGATCCGGGTCAGCGCCCTGTCGTACTCCAGCGCCAGCGCCTCGTGCGAGCAGTGCAGCGTGACGGTGCGCAGCGCCTCGTCGTCAGTCATGCCGCAGGCGCGGATGAAGGCCAGCGCCCTGTCGATCTCGCGGGCGATCGCGTCGTAGCGCTCGCCGGCCGGGGACCGCCGGACGAAGTCCTTGTTCCAGTCGTGCACGGCGTGCAGGTCGGCCAGCCCACCGGCCAGGTACGCCCGGAGCATGTTCATCGCGGCGGCCGAGTTCGCGTACGCCCGGATCATGCGCTGCGGGTCGGCGACCCGCGCCTCCGGCGTGGCCTCCAGAGAATTGATCATGTCGCCGCGGTAGGCCGGCAGGCCCCGGGCGTCGGTCGGCAGGGACCGGGGCTTGGTGTACTGGCCGGCGACCCGGGCGACCTTGACCACCGGCAGCGACGCGCCGTAGGTGAGCACGATGGCCATCTGGAGCAGCGTGCGGGCGTTGGCGAGCAGGTGACTCTCGGTGTTGTCGGCGAAGGTCTCCGCGCAGTCACCGCCCTGGAGCAGGAACGCCTTGCCCTCGCAGACCAGCGCGAGCCGCTGCCGCAACTGGTCGACCTCGTAGGGCGCGACCACCGAGGGCACCGTGTCCAGCACCCGGCAGACCTCGGCGACCTGGGCCGGGTCGTCCCAGGGCGGGGTCTGCGCGCGCGGCAGCTCCCGCCATCGGTCGAGGCCGAGGGCCGCGTCCTCGGCGGAGTCGGCGGTCGGGCGGCTGGTCTGCAGACCAGGGCTGCCCACGGCGGGGTGACTCAGCTGATGCCACTCATGGCGCATGAAGGAAAGCGTACGGCGACCGTCGCGATCACTCACCGCCGAGGGGGATGGTTCCGGTCACTGGGAGGACACCGGTGAGGGCGCCATCGCCGGCGGCGGCGGCCCCGCCGGGTCGGCGGTCGGCTCGACCGCGCGCTCGCCGGGCGCCTCGCCGGAGATGCACCAGTCCGCGCCGTTGCGGGTGACGGTGAACAGCAGCGACCGGGCGGCCTTGCGCGAGCCGGCAGCAACAGTGATCGAGGCGCTGACCTCCTGACCGTTCGGGCCGGAGCGGACCTCGGTGATCGTCGCCTCGGGGACGGTGAAGTGGTCGGCGAAGTCGCCGTTCGGGCCAGTGGCGGCGGAGTCGAAGGCGGCGTGCATGGGCGCGCAGAGCTGGCTGCGGCCGGCGGCGGCGTCGCGGGCGGTCAGCGCGTCCAGGTACGCCTGCACGCGTTCCCGGCTCTTGGCCGCCGCCTCCTCGGCCGGCGCCTTCCCGCTGGGCGGGGTGTCGCCGCCCTGGCCGCCCGAGCCGCAGGCGGCCAGGGCCGCCGGCAGGAGCGCGAGGAGGGCGAGCCCGGTGAACCGGCCCCGGTGGCTGCGACCCATCTGTCCTCCCGTCGCGTGGACTCGTCGAGCGGCGAGTGTGCCACATCCGGCCAGATCGGTCGGATGACTCCCCATCCTGACCCGGATCGGCGCGCTCGGCCAGGACGGCACGCGGGCGGGGAGGGGCCGGTGCGGCCCCTCCCCGCCGGGTGGGTGGTGCGTCGGCCCTCGGCTCAGCCGAGACCGCCCTTGATGGCGCCGATCAGCTCACCGTTGCTGGTGTCACCGGAGAGCTCCCAGAAGAACGCGCCACCGAGGCCCTGGCTGTTGGCGTAGCTCATCTTCCCGCCGATGGTCGACGGGGTGTCGTAGCTCCACCAGTTGCTGCCGCACTTGGCGTACGCCGTGCCGCCGACGGTGCCGGTGGCCGGGCAGCTGTTCTTGAGCACCTTGTAGTCCTCGATGCCGGCCTCGTAGGTGCCCGGGGCCGCGCCGGTGGCGCTGCCGCCGGGTGCGGCCTGGGTCACACCGGTCCAGCCGCGTCCGTAGAACCCGACGCCGAGCAGCAGCTTGCTGGACGGTACGCCCTTGGACTTGAGCTTCTGGATCGCCGCGTCCGACCAGAAGCCCTGCTGCGGGATGCCCGCGTAGGAGTAGAGCGGCGAGTGCGGCGCGGTCGGCCCCTGGGCGTTGAAGGCGCCGAAGTAGTCGTACGTCATCGGCATCAGCCAGTTGAGGTTGTTCGCGGCGCCGGCGTAGTCGGTGGCGTCGATCTTGCCGCCGTTGCTGCCGTCGGCGGTGATCGCCGCGGTGACCAGGAAGCTGGAGCCGAACTTGCTCCGCAGCGCCGAGATCACGTTCTTGAACGCGTTCGGGCCGCTGCTGTCGCACTGGAGGCCGCAGGCGTTCGGGTACTCCCAGTCGATGTCGATGCCGTCGAAGACGTCCGCCCAGCGCGGGTCCTTGACCAGGGAGTAGCAGGAGTCGGCGAACGCGGCCGGGTTCTGCGCGGCCTGGGTGAAGCCGCCGGACCAGGTCCAGCCGCCGAAGGACCAGAGCACCTTCAGGTTCGGGTACATCTTCTTCAGCTTGCGCAGCTGGTTGAAGCTGCCGCGCAGCGGCTGGTCCCAGGTGTCGGCGACGCCGTCGACGCTGTCCGCCGCGGTGTACGCCTTCTCGTAGTCGGCGTAGCTGTCCCCGATGCTGCACCGGCCGCCGGTGGTGTTGCCGAAGGCGTACAGGATGTGGGTCAGCTTCGCCGCCGAGCCGCTCGTGTGGATGTTCTTGACGTGGTAGTTGCGGGCGTAGACGCCCCACTCGGCGAAGTAGCCGACGATCTTCTTGCCGCCGGGCGGCGGCGTGGTCGGCGGCTGCGTGGTCGGCGGGGTGGTCGTCGGCGGCGTGGTGGTGGGTGGCGTGGTGGTCGGCGGCGCCGTGGTCGGCGCGGTGGTCGTCGGCGTACCGCCGCCGGTGCAGGAGCCGCCGTTGATCGTGCAGCTCACCGGTGCCTTGTACGCGCCGGTGCCGTTGTAGCCCCAGCTGAAGCTGGCGCCGGGGGCGAGCGTCGACGCCCAGCTCTTGTTGACCGCCACGTAGCGGTCACCGCTGCGGGTGATGTCGGCGTCCCAGGAGCTGCTGATCGAGGTGCCGGAGGGCAGCGTGAACTCGATGCGCCAGCCGTTGAGGGTGGAGCTGGTGCCGTTGGTGACTGTCACCCGTCCCTCGTGGCCGGTCCCCCAGTCCTGCACCTTGGCGAACGTGGCGGTGACGCTGCCGGCGGCCGACGCGGTGGTCATGGGCACCGCGGCGACCGCGAGCGCGACCACGGCGCCGGTGGCCCACAGGGCCCGGCGGAGCGATCTCTTCATACGGCGTCCCTCCAATAGTTAGGAAACTTTCCAAATTGATTGCTGAGACGCTACTCACGCCGTCACCACTTCGTCAAGATGTAGATGCATCGATTTCACGGGTGACGCGGGACGGTGGGCGCGAGGGGTCGTAGCCTCGTCCCATGACCGTTTTCGACGTCCAGATCGACGCCCTCACCGGCGGCCCGGCCGACCTCGGCCGCTACCGCGGCCGCGCCCTGCTCGTGGTCAATGTGGCCTCCCGCTGCGGCCTCACCCCGCAGTACGCGGGCCTTCAGGAACTCGCCGACACGTACGCCGGACGCGGGCTGACGGTGCTCGGGGTGCCGTGCAACCAGTTCGCCGGCCAGGAGCCGGGCAGCGCCGCCGAGATCGAGGAGTTCTGCCAGGTCAACTACGGCGTGACGTTCCCGCTGACGGAAAAGGTCGACGTCAACGGGCCGGACCGGCACCCGCTCTACGCGGAGCTGGTGTCCACGCCGGACGCCGAGGGGCACACCGGCGACGTGCGCTGGAACTTCGAGAAGTTCCTCGTCGCGCCGGACGGCACGGTGGCCGCCCGGTTCGGCCCGCAGGTCACACCCGAGGATCCCGAGCTGCGCGCGGCGATCGAGAAGGTCCTGCCGGCCTGACGGGCGCAGCCGGGGCGGCGCCGGGGCCGGCTGCCGCCCCGGCTACGCCGCGCAGGGCCGCGACGGCACCGCGGACTTGCTCCGCAGGATCCGGTACGTCCCGGACGAGGTGGTTGAGAGCTCGTACCGGACCTGCCACAGCGTGCAGGTCTCCTGCGGGCGGTTCTTCGGCCCGTAGCCGGGGTCCTGAGTGCTCCGGAAGGTCACCACGGCCGCGACCACTCCCTGGCCGACGTCGGTCAGCGAGCGCAGCACCACGTCGGAGTCGTACGTGGTGACGAGCTGACGCCCGAACCGTTCCACGGCCCCGCCGTCGTCCGGGTCGAGGACGTCCCCGGCCGGATCGAACATGGCCGCGGCCGCCGGATAGTTTCGGTTGTTGACGGCGCTGAAGTAGGCGTCGAAGGTGCGGGCGACCTCAGCCGCTCGCGCGTCCACCACGCCCGCCTCGATCGTCACGAGGCCGACCACGGCCGGTGACTCCGAAGGGGATGGCGTCAGCTCCCACGGATCGGCGCTCGCCGGGTCGGACGAGGGCGCATCCGTGCCTGCCCCCGGGTCGTCCTCAATCCTGTGCGTCTGCCCGGGCGACGGGTCGGCACCCGGCACGTCGGCGTCGTCCCGCACCAACCAGAGGACGCCACCGGCCCCGAGTGCGATCGCCAGGCTGACGACGGCGGCGACCAGCATGGCGCGCAGGAACGCCCGCCGCGGTTCCGGCCCGGTACTGGGACCGTCCGACCCGTGGCCGTCGTCCGGCTCGGTGAGGCGATCCAGCTCGGCGACCCGGTCCGGCTCGATCACCACCTCCGGTCCGGTCACAGCGACCCGCTCGTCGTCGACGGGCACCGGCAACTCGACCGGCTCGGGGCCAAAGCCCAGCACGGTGCCGGGGCTCCGGGCCGGCGCGGTGACGTCGCTCTCGGACGTCGTGGGCTCGTCACGGCCCACCGGTTTGGACCTGCCGCTTTCCAACGGGGCGAAAGGCGCGGCGCAGACCGGGCAGAGCGACGCGGCAGACGGAACGACCGAACCGCATTCCGCGCATTCTCGAACAGACATCGGCAGCTCCCCGCGTCCTCGGGAGAAAGAATTCGCCCGAGTGAATCGGAAACGGTTGTCGTCGCGCAACACCGAATCGCGACTGTGTCCTGTTCGACCGCAACTCCGTCCGGCCGTACGAACGGATCGGCCCGTCGAACCCGGCGAGCGGTACCTACGGCCACTTTCCCGCAGAGGGCGGGAACTCATAACGTGGCTGACCCCGGAACATCGTCATCGATTGGTGATCACATGACGAGCACGATCGACGGTGACAGGAACCCGACAGAAACGACGCGATTCTTCACGCATAATCCGCCGCGCGAACGACAACAGGCTCCGATGTCGCCGACCACCCGCTATTTGTGCGGAGCGGCATACCGCAGTGAGCGATTCGCCGATGGAGTAATCGCCGAACTGATCGACGACGGCCATCGGGCCGTCGTGCCGACCATCGGGTACGACCTGGAGCCGATCCTGCGTCACTGCTACCACGCACGGCATCTCTGGCTACTCCAGAACGCGCTCGTCTCGGCGATCCTGCTGCTGGGATTCTTCGCTGCGACCTGGTCCACGGTCCTGCTGGCCGGCATCGCGTTCCTGGCGAACTTCCTCAGCCCGCCCGCCGAACGGGCGGACCGGTCGACGGCATACCTCGTGCTCGGCGGCCTCGCACTAGCGGCGCTGGTATGGACGATCGGCCCACCGCTGCTGGTCCTGCTCGGCCTGTCCAGCGGCACTCCGCCGGACACGTCGGCGCCGTCGGAGCTCACCACGTCGTACTGGCCCGTGCTCTGGTGGCTGATCGGGCTCGGCCTGAGCGTCCTGGCCGTCGTCGCCCTCGCCCGCGCGACCGTCCTGCGGATCTTCACTCGCGACCTGGCACCCGGCGCACGTCACGAACCGCCCGAGGTGACCAACCCGGCGATCCTCCGCCGGATGAAGACCGTCGCGATCGCACAGCACGGCAACGTCGTCCTCCACTCAGGCTACGACCCGTTCCTCGGCAGTGGCCATGTGGTCCGCGCCTGGTCGGTGGCGATGGAGCTGAAGCGGGACCGAGGGCCCGACGGGCACCGGCCGACCGTCACTGGCCCTGTCGCCGTGGACCCGGTGGCGCTGAACCGGCACGTCAAACGACGCCTGGCGGCGCTCGGCTCGGTGGAGTTGCCGGCGCACGAACGCATGACCGGCCTCGTGCTGCGGGACCAGGTTGTGGCCTCGGGCGCGCAGTGGCGGAACTATCCCCTCATCGACGCGGGAGGCCGGCAGCCCTTCTCGCATGCCTCGCCACAGGCAGTCGAGGCGATCATCCGTGCGCCGCAGCCGAGCGTTCGCCACTTCCTGCGGGCGAGCGTCGGCGCCGACATCCGTGAGGCGACCGGGAACGCCGGAGACGTCATCATGCCGGCCGAGTACCAGAACGTCGTGGTCTCGACCTTCACACACATTGCGGTCGAGGGCGGCATGCTCTACGTGGAGAGCGTCTCGACGGTCCTCGGGCCGATCCGGGAGAAGTTCCTCGACCTGGATCAGCACGTCGCGAGCGACGGCACCTGGTGGGAGCCGTTCTGCGAGGCCCTGCGACTGTTCGGCGCCGCCATCCTGACCGCCCCGGTGCGGCTGGTGCGCACCGTCGTCCGCGCCATCGGCGCCAACCGCCGGATGACCCGGGCGGACCGGGAGACCGAACAGCTTCCCCGGTACGACTTCGGCGCCCGGGCCGAGGTCCGGCAGCTCGCCTCCGCCAGCCGGCCGGTGACCTATCTGCAACGGCTGGACGCGGAGAAGTACAGCAAGCTGATGGAGCGGCGGGTCAGCGAGGCAGTGCTCGGCTACCTGGCCGACCAGGGCATCGACACCTCCGAGTACGAGACCCGGATGAACGTCTTCAACAACCACGGCGTCTTCATCCGCGGCGACAACCACGGGCCCGCAGCCGCCGGCCCCGGAGCCACGGCGCTGCTGGACAACGGCGGCGGCAAGCGAAAGGCGAAGAGCAATGACGCAGGAGGACGGTAACCGGGGGGTGGTCATCCATGGATCGTCCATCGGGCCGGTGGCGGTCGGGCAGAACGCCACCGCGAATCAGATCAACCAGAACGGTGATGCCTCGCTGCCGGCGATCCTGGAGGAGTTGCGGAGGACCCGGCGGTTGATCGAGGAGAACCGGTCCCAGCTGAACGAACCGGAGCTGGCACTGGAGGAGGTCGACGACATCGCGGACCTGATCCGGCAGGACCAGCCGGACCGTAAGCGGATCATGGCCAAGGTGGACCGGCTGGTCAACCGCCTCAGTGCCATCGGCGGCATCGCCGGGGGCACCTGGGGTCTGAGCCAGTTGATCACGCAGTTCCTTCGCTGACAGTCCGGCGCCCGGCTGTGCTCCGGCCTCACCGAGGACAAAGCACAGCCGGGCGGACCGGGGTCAGCCGGCGGCGGCCCGGAAGACCGGGTAGTAGCCGCCGGACTGCCCGGCGGCCGTCGGGTGGTACGACTTGCTCAGGCTCAGCACGTTAAGCGCGTGCAGCCACTTCGTCCCGTAGCTGCACAGCTGGTGGCCGACGAAGATGGAGCGCACGTCGGCGAAGGTGAAGCCGGCCGAGACGGCGGCCGTGCGGGTGATGTCGTCGAGCAGGTTGATGCCCTCGTTGATCTTCGCCCGGGACGTCGCGCTGAGCCCGACGCAGGGAGTGCCGAGCTGGTAGAAGACCGGGTAGCCAACCACCACGACGCGGGCCGAGGGCGAGCGGCTCTTGATGCCGTTGTAGACGTTGGCGAGCCGGCCCGGCATCGAGGTACGGGCCACGTTCATGGCGGACTGCACGGCCGCCACGCACTGGGTCTCCCCCTGGAGCACGCAGGTGCTCATGATGTTGGCGAAGCCGACGTCGTTGCCGCCCACAGTGACGCTGACCAGCGTGGTGGTCGACGAGAGCGCGGAGAGCTGACTGTTGATGACGTCCGCCGTGGTGGCGCCGGAGCAGGCGACCGAACGGTACGACGCGGGCTTGATGTTGGTGTTGTAGAGCGCCGGGTAGGCGTTCGTGCTGCGTAGACAGTTACCGCTCTCGGAGGTGTAGCTGTCGGCGCCGACGCCGGAGGCGTACGAGTCGCCGAGCGCGACGTAGCGGTCGGACGGGGCCGCCTGGGCGGGGGCGGCCAGAGACAGGGTGACCCCGACCGAGGCGGCCAGAGTCAGGGCGAGGGTGGCAAGACGGGATCTCCGCACGTCGCACTCCTGGAGGCGTGAAGTGGTGGTGAGAGATAGATATCAATAAGATCACACCGCATGGAAGATCACCGATTTGCGGTCGGGCGCGCATAGCGACTTACGCCTACAAATCGTTGCCGGTTTCGCGGAGCGAGCTGAAGGATTCCGCCAGTGGGGGCAGATCGACGCATATCAGGCGCGGACGGGTCGACTCAGACCGGGCGGCGGCCCGCTCAGACCGGACGACGGCCGGCGAAACCGCACTCGACCCGGTGATACCACCGGATGTCGGTGTCGCCCTCTAGCCAGCACCAGAGCACCGCCCGGCCGTCGCGCTCACCGGGGAAGTCGAGCAGCACCGGGGCGATCCCCTTGACCGCGATCTCATGCTGGTGGAACTCGTCCACCACCGCGTGCAGCCGCGCCTCCAGCGCCTTCACCTCGGCGAGCCCGCCGAGCGCGCTGACGCCGTGGTCGGCCAGGTCGACCCGCAACTCGGCCAGGTCGGCCCGCAGCCGGATCAGCTCGTCGACGCGCGGCCGCAACGTGGCCACCAGGTGACGCGCCTGGGCGAGAGTGAACACCGGGCCAGTATGCGGCACGACCGTCAGGGCTGCGGCTTCCCCGCGTGTCGCCGATCCACCCGACAGCCGAAGTTCGCGGCCGAGACGAGCCACTCGTCGCGGGCCATGCAGCGCACCGACTCGCTGCTATCCAGACCACTGTCGCGAAGCCGTCTCAACTCGTCAACCGGCCGATTACCACTGTCCACAAGGGTCAGAAGTGCCCCCGGCCGTCGATGGCACCTCGCCCGCCAACGGATCAAGATCGTCAAACGCGTGGCGGCGTGGCACACAACCACGACGAATCCCCGCTCCCGTCGACGAGTACAGGAGACGCCTCACCGTGATCAATAAGTACCCCGGACGCTGCGGAACGTGCCACGAACCGGTGGAGGCCGGAGCCGGGCAGGCAGCGAACGTGGCGGGTCGCTGGAGTCCTTTCCACCATGGATGCGTACCGGCCAGATCGGCTCGACCGACCAGGACGGCTCCCCCGATCGGGGCCCACGCCGGGTGGCACGACCGCGACGTGGCTCATCGACCCGGGGATGCCGATCCCGGCGAGAGCCACCGACATCCACGGCATCACCGACGCGATGGTGCGCCATGCCGGCCGGCCGCCCCGCGAGGCACTGGCCGAGCTGGGGACCGCGATCGGGAAGCTGATCGCGGACAACACGCCGATCGTCGCTTTCTGCGCCCACTACGACATCACCGCACTGCACACTGAGCTGGCCCGCCACGACCTTCCGCCCGTGGACTGGGATCAGGCCGTCATCATCGACCCGTCGATCCTGCACAAGGAGGTCGAGCCTCGCTGGTACGACGGCTGGAAGCTCGGCACACTGTGCCGGTACTACGAGATCGACCCAGGGACCGCTCACGAGGCAGCCAGCGACGCGCGTGCGGCTGTCGAGATGGCGGTGTCCATCGCCGCCCGTCATCAGCGGATCGCCCGGATGCGTCCCGACGACCTCCACCGGGCGCAGGTCACCTGGTACGCACAGCAGGGCCGGGATCTTCAGGCGTACTTCGACCGCCAAGGCCGGGACGAGACGGTGGGTCTGGAATGGCCGCGGGAGACCAGACGACGCCGTTAGCCTCCCGCACCTCGGCCTGCCAGGCGCGTAGGGCCCGCTTGATGCGGTCGTTCTCGCCCCGGGCGTCGTCGAGCAGCCGGGTCCGCTCCCCCAGTTCGTAGACGAGCCGATGCAGCAGCGCATCGACGTCGTCGGTCCGGTAGCCGCGCCGGCCCAGTGATGTGCGGGGCAGTTCGATGGCGCTGAGCCGGTCCGCGGTGAGCGGGCCGGCCAGCGCGTTGCGGCTGCGGTAGACGCCCATCAGACGCCGAACCCGTCCGGCAGGTGGATCCGCTCGGCCGGCACCCCACCGGCGAGCAGCCGCAGCCGCGACCCGGCCACCATCAACGGTGGCCCGCACAGGTAGACCTCCTGACCGGGCCGCCAGTGGTCGAGCGCGACGGTGAGCGCGTCGCCCTGCTCTCCCGCCTCCGCCACGGGATCGTGCGAGAACGCGGGTACGACGGTCAGCCAGTCGTAGCCGCTCTGGAGCTTGTCCAGGCTGATCGGGTCGTAGAGGTCGGCGAAGGTGCGGGCGCCGACGACCAGGGTGACCCGGCGACCGGCCGGCGCAGCGGCGACCTGCTCGACCAGGGCGCGCAGCGGCGCCAGCCCGGTGCCCCCGGCGACGAGCAGCAGGTCCGCATTCGACGCCGGATCGAGGGTCAGGCCGGTCGACCGGGGCGGGCCGAGCCAGATCCGATCACCGGGGCGTACCCGGTGCACGAGCGTGCGGGAGACGGCGGCGACGGCACGGACGTGGAGTTCGACGGTGCCGTCGGCACGCGGAGCGTTGGCCGGCGAGTACCAACGCCACCGGCCGGGCCGGCGCTCGGTGCAGACGGGCAGCGCCTGACCGGGCCGAAACGCCAGACGGCGCCAGGGGCGCACGGTCACCACGGCGATACCGTCGGCCGCCCGGTCGTGGTCGACGACCTGCGCCGGCCACCAGGGCGGACCGTCGTCGGCCTGCTCGACCACACGGCTCACCGCCGCCGTGGCCCGCCGGGCGGCCCCTGCCCAGGCCGCCGCTATCTCCGGTGTCCACCTCACCTGCCGGGACACCGTGGCGACGAGCGCGGCCTCGACGGTGAGTAGGTGCGGCACCAGCCGGTAGCGGCGGCAGGCGCGGCCGAGGACGGTCAACAGTGCCGCCCGCCCGGCCGGGTCGTCGCCACCGCTGACCAGCCGGCCGAACGCGGCGAGGAACACCACCGCCTCCCGCTCCGGCAGCATCCCGGGGCAGCGGTCCTCGACCGCGCACCAGAAGTGGTCGGCTGCCTCGCGGGCGTACCGCATGGTGACGGACCACGACGCGACCAGGGCGGCGGTCACGAGCCGGCCTCGTCCGAGAAGGCCCGCCGGGCCACTGTCACCGAGCCCGCCGGCACGTCGAGCGCCCAGAGCACCCCGGCCAGGTAATCGACCACGCGGCGGTGCTGCGCCTCGGTCAGGCCCAGGCCGCGCCACGCCCCGGCCGCCGGCCGGGCGATGTCGCCCGCCGGTCCGCCGAGCGCCACCGTGAGAGTGAGCGCCAGGTGTCCGGCGAGCCGGGCCTGATCAACCCCGACGAGGTACGGCGCCAGCTCGCCGTCCGCCGTCACCAGCCGCAGCCACCGGGCCACCGCCTCGCGCACCGCCGCCGACCCGGGCCAGCTCTCCGCCGGGTACGCCCCGAGCCCGGTCACGCCCACGGCCAGGCACCCGGGTCGCCGACAGCGACCAGCTCGTCCACGCGTTCGTCGGTGAGCCCGGCCGCCCGTAGCGTGCTGCGGCCCCAGCGGGCCAGCCGGCACGGATGCGGGACCCGCTCACTGCGGCACAGTGGACCCGCCGGCCACCGCTCCGGCACATGCACCGCCACCGCGCGTACGGCCAGCGCCACGTCCTCGTCGCTGACCGGGGTGAGCACCGGGAAGTCGTCCAACACCGCCGCCATGAGAAGCCCTTCCGTCGAGAGTCGGAGCGGCACCGGGGCGGGCGGGGACGGCGGACGCGCTCGGGTGACGCCCCACCGGAGCCCAGCACCCGCCCCGGGCCATGCGTCCACCCTCGCCAGCTTGCGGCTCACGGGGTACGACTACGCTCTGCACTTGCGCTGTACCAGCTCTGAAGTCGAGCCGCTAAGCTGCTGGCGGCCGGTCTCGACGCACTCGGAGGCGAGCCGATGACGACCGTGCAGAAGTGGACCGGGCGGGAGACCCGGATGCTGCGGCACGCGCTGCGAATGAGCATCCGCGACTTCGCCGAGCACCTCGGTGTCAGCGAGCGCACCGTCTCGAAGTGGGAGGCCGGCCGGGGGGCGGTGCAGCCTCGACCGGAGATGCAGGCCGCTCTCGACACCGCTCTGGTCAGAGCCAGCGATGAGGCGGTAGCAAGGTTCTGCCAATCGACGGTCAACGAGCCTCCCGTCCCTGCTGCTTCGGTGACTTCCGGATACCGCATCCAGTCCCACAAGTTCATCCCGGCCCACGTCGGGGCGGCTGCGGTACGGGAATTGGCGACTTTGCCGCGGGTGAAGCCCCGCCCGCACGAGTGGCTGCACGTATCGACGACCGATGTGCCGCATCCAGACGGGCAGTGCACAGCGCACGTCTTCGCCTGCGGCGTGGTGGTGCTGCACCTTCAGCAGGAACTCATCTTCAGAAGGCTGGCGGAACTCGCCGCCTGGCGGTACGCCAGCTACGGGGACGACCTACCGTGGGCGACCCGGCAGCTCGAACGGCTGCTGTCGGATCAGTTTGACCGACGAGAAGTGGTCCCGGAGTACGTGATGTCGATGTACCTTCCCCAGGACATGGGGTGCCGCCACGAGGAACTGAACAACGCCGTCCGCTTGTTGAGTCTCCCGTCAGTGCTGGTGAACCGTCATGCGGCACCCCGACCACAGCCTGTTCCCGAGCACGTCGAGCGGACGTTGTTGACCAAGGGATTCGACGAGCCCGCAGCTGTGCCGTTCGGAATCGCCGGGGTATCCGTCGGCTTCGCAACCTGGTCCGGTCTCGCCTACCACGCAATCTCGCCGGAGCGAGCCCTTACAGCCGACGAACTGGTCTCGCTTGAGATCGAAGTGCAAATGCTCTGGGCCTACTGTCGGCAGGTCCAGCGCGTGGTGGAGAACGGCCGAGACCCGGTGATATCCCCGGGTTTCGGCTGGCGGTTCCTGAGAGCTGCCCACTCCCGACTCACCACCGCACGTGTGCAGGAGACCGCGCAACACTGCATGATGCGTCAGGCAGCCGTAACGACCAGCGGCCTACCCGAGCGCCTGACGCAGGCCCAGGCGGCGCTTCGCGAAGCAGAAACGACGGCTGGAAGAGTCGGGGTATGAGCGGCAAGCAGGCGGCCCTGATCGTCATCGACATGCAGAACGGCTTCATCAACGACCGCAGCCGGCATGTCATCCCGAAGGTCGCGGAGCTGGTCGAACAGTGGGAGGCCACGGGCAGGCCGATCGTCTTTACGCGCTACCACAACTATCCGGACAGCCCCTTCGAGAGGCTGATCCACTGGTCGAAGATGCAGCACGCGCCGGAGACAGAGATTGTGCCCGAACTGCGCCGACACGCTGCTCGCGCACGAGCCGTTCTCGACAAGCCCATCTACTCGTACTTCACGAGCGAGGGCACGGACCTGACTGCTCGGGAGGGCTGGACCGATCTGGTGTTCTGCGGCGTGGCCACCGAGAGTTGCGTGCTGAAATCAGCGGTGGACGCATTCGAGCGCGATCTGACGCCATGGATGGTCATCGATGCATCGGCCAGCCACGGCGGTCCGGCCGCACACGAGGCGGGCCTCCTGGTGGCGCAGCGTTTCGTCGGTGCCGGCCAGCTCATCGACACGAAGACGGTCAGTGAGCTGTTCGATGGTCGGTGATGGCGATGGACCGGTTACACGGACGGGTCCCAGGCCGCGAGCTGGTCGAAGATGCGACGGTCACCATCGAACTGCAGAGAATCCAGCGGTATGCGGCCGTAGAAGAACAGGACCAGGTCACTGGCCGTACCCCGGGCGGAGACGTCGGCCGTGTCCGGGGCCTCGCCGGCAGCGGGCGTGAGGTGGGCGACCTGCGCCCCCTCGGCAGACAGCCGGAGGCGCCAGGAGCGGCCCTCGACGGCGTGGTAGTCGACGACGGCGGGCTGGTGCGGCCAGGCGACAGTTGTCGCGCAGAGGGTGAACTGGCAGTCGTCGAAAGCGTCGAGGGCGACCTCCTCCGACAGCGGCTGCGGGGCGCCCACCGTGAGCTGGACGTCGTAGGTGTGCACCGCGATCTCGGGAACCTGGCGCCGCGCCCAGGCGCCAGCGGTTTGCGGTGACGGCGAGTCATCCCACCACGTCCAACATCCGCGATCCGGGCCGGCCTCACCCAGCGCCCTCGTCAACTGCTCGACGGACTCGGTCCACCAGGCAAGCAATGCCTCGCGTTCCCGGGGCGCACCCTTGCCGTCCTCCCAGGCCGACTTCTCCGGAGGCCCGTCCGCAGGCCCCGCGGCGACGATCGCGGCTGTCTTGCGGCGGCCCGTACCCACGTGCTGGACGAGATCGAACAGGGTCCGCTCCGGATGGGTCGGAACCTTCATGTCGAGGCTGGGCGCCGCGGCGACCGCGATACGGAAGGCGGTCGACCGTTCGTCGATGAGCCGCAGATGATCGGAGAACGTCAACGTCTTGTGCACGTCGGCTTTCTACCAGTGCGCCCGGCGGCCGGACAGCGGTTTTCGCAGCCAGGTTGTCAGGACTGAACCCGTTCCGCCTCCTGCACGAACGTGTCGCTCCGGCGCGCCCCCATCCGGTCCAGCTCGTCCAGCACCGCCCCCACCCCGTCCGCGCCCACCAGCACTGTGACGCGCAGCCGGGCCGACAACGGCTGGTCCTGCCAGTAGCCGCGCGGCAGCAGGCTCGCCTGTGGCGTCGTCGTCGCCACGGCGGCGTCGCTGACGATGACCGAGATCGCGCCCGCGCGCAGCAGCGCGTCGCGCAGGTCGGCGCTGTTCGCGGCCGGGTCCGGTTCCAGCAGCGCGGTGACCACCCGTACCCGCTGACCGGGTGGCACGGCCGGTGCGCCGGCCGGCGCCGCCGCGGTACGACGCCGGGGAGCGCCCGGCGCGGTCAGGCTGGTCACGCCGCCCAGGTGGTACGCGTCGGCGCCCTGCTGCGCCTGGTCCAGGCGTTCCTGGTCGGCCGGCGGCACACGCAGGCCGATGAGTGCCTGCACCCCGGCGGCGATCAGCCAGGTCAGGACGAAGGAGAACGCGACCACGCTCACCACGCCGACGAGCTGGCGCCACAGCAGGCCGCCTCCGCCGCCGAGGAACAGCCCGTCGGCGCCGAGCGGGTTGATCCCGCGGTTGCCGAACAGGCCGAGCAGGAGCGTGCCGAGCATGCCGCCGACGAAGTGCACGGCGAGCACGTCGAGCGCGTCGTCGAGGCGTAGCAGGTACTTCAGCTTCAGCGCGAAGTGGCAGACCAGGCCGGCCAGCGCGCCGATCGCGACGGCCGAGGCCGCGTTGACGTACCCGGCGGTCGGGGTGACCGTCGCCAGGCCCGCCACCGCGCCGGAGACCGCGCCCACGACTGTGCTGTGTCCGTCGGTGACGCGTTCCAGCGCCAGCCAGACGAGCATCGCCGCGGCGGCGGCGAGGTGCGTGTTGAGGACGGCCTGGGCGGCGAGACCGTTGGCCTGGAGGCCGTCGCCGCCGTTGAAGCCGAACCAGCCGAACCAGAGGATGCCGGCACCGACGATGGTCAGCGGGATCGAGTTCGGCGGCGCGGCGGTGTGCGGCCAGTCCCGGCGTCGGCCGACGACGAGCAGGACGGCGAGGACGGCGGCGCCGGCGCTGGCGTGCACGACCAGCCCGCCGGCCCAGTCCTGGGTGCCGAACTTCGCCAGCCACCCGCCGGGGTGCCAGAGCCAGTGCGCGATCGGCGCGTAGACCACTATCGACCAGACCGCGAGGAACAGCACCCAGCCGCCGAACTTCAACCGGCCCGCGGTGGCGCCGGTGACGAGCGCGGGTGTGATCACCGCGAACATCATCTGGAACAGCACGAACGCCAGCGTCGGGATGGTGATCCGGCCGTCGACCACGTGCAGGTTGGGTGCGGGCGGCACCTTCAGGTCGGTGAGCCCGAACAGTTCCAGGTTGCCGAACAGCCCGCTGCCGGCGTCGTCGCCGAAGGCGATCGTGTAGCCGACGAGCATCCAGGTCAGGCTGACCACGCCGAGCGCGATCATGTTCTGTTGCAGCATCGCCAGCACGTTGCGGGTACGGACCATGCCGCCGTAGAACGCGGCGAGCCCCGGCGTCATGAACAGGACGAGGCCGGCGCAGACGAGCACCCAGGCGGTGTCACCCGCGTTCGGAGCGGACACGGTTTCCCTCCTTCTATCGCAGGTTGACGGAGTCGCGGACGGTGTGCAGCACGGTGTCCTTCACCCGTTCGTGGTTCGGTACCGGCGCGAAGTGCCGGTCCGGCAGCAGCAACAGCCAGGTCGCGATGTTGAACGGCCCGGTCAGCACCGGGATGCCGAGCGGCGTGAGCATGGTGGTCAGCGCCATCTGCACGAACAGCGTCAGCGCGATGCCGAACAGCGTGTAGACGGTCACCAGCGCGCCGGGGCGGTTCGCCACAGCGCCCACCACGATCGCGGTCAGCACCGCGTTGAAGGCGAACAGCCCCTTGTCCAGGGACGCGCCGTCGGCGCCGAACCAGAGCGCCAGCAGTGTCGCGCCGACGGCGCCGATCACCGCGAACAGCGCCGACCACCGGGAGTTGATCAGCAGGGCGACGAGGATGAGCAGGCCGGTGACCCAGCTCTCGATCAGGTAGACCTGGGACACGCCCTTGAAGAAGACGGGGATGAGGCCCCAGTCGAACGTGCCGCCGGTCAGCGATCCCTCACCGGGGAACTTCGGCGTCAGCTTGGTGAGCACTGTGAACCTGTCGAACTGGTACGCCGCCATCAGCAGGAACCAGGTCGTGAGCACGAACGGGAACGTGTAGGCGGTCAGGTTCCAGCGTTTGAAGACGGCGTTGAGGGCGAGCGTGACCACCACCGTGCCGATCGCGCCGAGCACGAGGTAGAGCCACATCAGCGGGCGCTGGTCGAGGAACGTGGGCACCGCGAGCCCGGTCAGCAGCGGGCTGAAGCCGAACAGGCCCTTGCGCCAGCTGGACATGTCGACCCGTAGCGCCAGCGCGGTCGCGGTGCCCACGACCAGGCCGAGCACGCCGCCGCCGAACACGCGGGGCGTCCCGTTCTCGAACGCGCCCCAGGCGAGCGCGATCAGGATGAGCAGGCCGCTGAGCGGGTTGTTCTGGAGCACCACCTGCGCGGCGCCGCGCAGGCAGGAGTCGACGAACCGGACCAGCGGGTTCCGGTCGGCCAGGTGGCGCCAGCCTCGTCCGATGTCGGCCATGTCGCTGCCCTCCTCGCCTCAACGCCAGCTGAAGACCGGCGGGAAGGTGCAGCCGGTCACCTCTTCGCGGGCGGCAGTGCAGAACGCGCGTACCGCGGCGCGGACCGGTTCGGTCTCCTGACCGAGCACCTTGAACACCAGGCCGGCGTCGTTCGGCAGCCGGCTGACCGCGGTGGCCAGCGGTGTCTGCTCGTCCCACACCGGCGTCGCGGTCCGTTCGAAGACCCGGGCCGCCCGGTCCGGGTCGGTGAGCAGCACGACGTTGCCGAAGACGTGGAAGCGGTCCATCATCCCGATCCGCGACACCGGGAACCGGCCGGGCGTGATGACGAACTTCTCGACGAACAGCGGCCGCCCGTCGGGCCGCTGCGCCCGCAGGGTGGTGGAGAACAGGTCGTACGCGAAGATCTCGCCGTCGCGGTAGTACTTGCGGCCGGGCTGGAGCACCTCGGCGTACAGCATGGTGGCGGTCTCCGGCAGCCGGACCACGGTGTCGGAGACGAACCGGCTGCGCCGGAACGGGATCACCGGCTCGGGCAGGAACTCCAGGTAGGCGTCCTCGGCCAGGGTGAAGCTCTGGGCCTGGGTGCCGTAGTTGGCGTCCATCTCCTGGATCTTGGTGGCGGCCTGGGTGACCAGGTGCGCCTGCGCGCCCGGCCCCAGGTCGACGTCCATCCGCAGCCGGTCGCCCTGGAGCACGCCGCCGGAGGTGGTGAGGATCATGACGCAGGGCAGGCCCGGCATCTCCTCGTCCCAGTACAGCGCCCGCTGCACCAGCAGCGGGGACTGCCGGAAGACGTCGCGCATGATGGTCCGGTCCTCGCGCCGTTCGAACCCCAGCCGGAGGATGCCCACCTTGCCGTTCGCGGCGGCCGGCAGCTGCGCCGGCTGATCCTGGTACGGCGCGAGTTCCCGGACGGAGTCCAGAGTGGTCATGCGAGGACTTCGGCGTCGAAGAGCGCGTTGCGGCGGACCAGGTCCACCAGGTCGTCGATGCCCTCGCCGGTCTTGCAGTTGGTGAAGACGAACGGCTTGCCGCCGCGCATCAGCTCGGCGTCGCGGGCCATCACGTCCAGGTCGGCGTCGACGTACGGGGCCAGGTCGGTCTTGTTGATCACGAGGATGTCGGACTTGGAGATACCGGGGCCGTTCTTGCGCGGGATCTTGTCGCCGGCCGCCACGTCGATCACGTAGATGAAGTAGTCGACCAGCGCGGGGCTGAAGGTGAGCGTGAGGTTGTCCCCGCCGCTTTCGATGAGCACGACGTCGCTGTCCGGGAACCGCGCCTCCATGTCCTCGACCGCGGCGAGGTTCATGCTGGGGTCCTCGCGAACGGCGGTGTGCGGGCAGGCGCCGGTCTCCACGCCGACGATGCGTTCCTCCACCAGCACGCCGGTCAGGGCGCGGCGGACGTGCTTGGCGTCCTCGGTGGTGACCACGTCGTTGGTGATGACCAGGATGCGCAGGCCCTGTTCGACCAGGCGGGGCACGACGGCCTCGATGATGGCCGTCTTGCCGCTGCCCACCGGGCCGCCGACGCCGATCCGACTCGCTGATTTCATTTCCGAAAGCCCTTCAGGTGGGTGAGCGCTCAGCTCATGAACATCCGTACGTGTGCGTGCTGGTGCGCGCCGGCCAGCACGTCGAGGTGCGGCGCGAAGCTCTGCATGTCGTCGAGCCCGGCGGTGCGCACCTCCTCGTAGTCCTCGCCGACCCGCTCGTTGACCGCGAAGAGGATCGACTGGGTGTCGAGGTGGTCCACCCGCATGAGCCGGACCGCCGCGCCGAGCACCATGGAGGCCGCGCCGTACTGGTGGGCGGCGAACGCGTCCGCCTCGCCCACGCCGAGTTCGGCGAAGAGCACGCCGAGCGCGACCGGGTAGGTGACCGGGACGCCGCCGCCGCTCTCCGCGACGCGCTTGCGCAGCAGGGACTCCCCCACCACCCGTTCGGCGGCCTCGGCCAGCTTGCGCCCCATGCGGACGGTCATCGTCCGCGTCTCCTCGTTGATCTTGCGCAGGTGTACGGCCTCGTCGGCCGCCCGGATCCGGTCGAGGTCACCGGCGCGGGCGGCGCGGTGCGCCACGAGCAGCGCCACCCCGTCACCGGTGGCGGCGGCGCGCGTGACGGTACGCACGAACTCCTGCAACGTGGTCCGGTCGTGCACCGCGCCCTGCTCGACCGCCGTCTCCAGCCCGTTGGAGAAGGAGAAGGCGCCGACCGGGAAGACCGAGTCGCCGAACTGGAGCAGTTTCAGTGCCTCGGTCACCGTGGACACCCCGGCCCCTCAGTTCAGGTCGGCGGGCAGGTGTGTGTGCGGGGTCGAGTCGGCCCCGCCGAACAGGCGCCGCGACTCGTGCGGGGCCAGGTACGCGATGATCTCGGTGCCGGGGATGAACTCGTGGGTGAGACCGGTGAACGCGTGGGTCCGCATCACCGAGTTCATGACCTTGCGGTCCACAGTCAGCGGGACGTACATCTTGGTGCCCTTCACCACCGCCGGCCAGTGCTGGTTGCCGATCGCGTGGCCCAGTTCGACGGCCGAGCGGATCACCATGTCCAGGGACTCCCCGTGCAGCGTGTCGAGGTGCACGACCATCACCTCGCCGAGCGCGATCCGGGCCACCACCGCGGTCGCGGTGGCGTCGTCCCAGGCCAGCACGTCGCCGTCGCGCAGCCGTACGCCGCGGGCCAGGGACAGCGCCAGTTCGGTGCCGAGGCTTGTGGTCCGGCGCAGCCGGCTCTTCTGGGCGTCCCACTGGTCGAGGACGAGGTCGTCGACCTTGGCCTCCCGGAGCCGCTCGGTCCAGGCCGGCTCGTTCACGTTGCCGAGTACCGTTTCGACGAGCATGTGTTCTCCTTTCACGCGACCCCGCCACCGGCCCGGCCGGGGGCGGGCGCCGTGCCGGGTCAGCTGAAGAAGTAGAGCTGGCTGAGGGGGAGGTTCTTGGCCGCCGGCACTGTCGCGTGCACGCCGTCCATCTTCACGGCGAAGGTCTCCGGGTCGACTTCGAGCTTCGGCGTACGGTCGTTGCGCACCATGTCGCGCTTGGTCAGGTTGCGGCAGCCGTAGACCGGCATGACCTGCCGTTGCAGACCCAGCTGTTCGGCCACCCCCGACTCGTGCGCGGCCCGGGACACGAACGTCACGCAGTTCTTGGCGACCTGGGAGCCGGTGGCGCCGAACATGGGCCGGTAGTAGACCGGCTGCGGGGTGGGCAGCGACGCGTTCGGGTCGCCCATGATCGACCAGGCGATCATGCCGCCCTTGAGCACCATCTTCGGCTTCGTGCCGAAGAACGCGGGCTCCCAGAGCACCAGGTCGGCGAGCTTGCCCGGGCTGACCGAGCCGATGACGTGCGAGACGCCCTGGGTGATCGCCGGGTTGATGGTCATCTTGGCGACGTAGCGCAGGACGCGGAAGTTGTCGTTGGCGTCGGAGTCCTCGGCCAGCTTGCCGCGGACGTTCTTCATCTGCCCGGCGAGCTGGACGGTGCGCAGCCAGGTCTCGCCCACCCGGCCCATGGCCTGCGAGTCGCTCTGCATCATCGAGATGACGCCCTCGTCGAGGAGCACGTCCTCGGCGGCGATGGTCTCGGTGCGGATCCGGCTCTCCACGAAGGCGACGTCCGAGGGCACCTTCGGGTTGAAGTTGTGGCAGACCATGATCATGTCGTACAGCTCGGACTGGCTGTTGATGCCGTACGGCACCGTCGGCGTGGTCGAGGCGGGCAGCACGTTCATCTGGCCGGCGACCTTGATGATGTCCGGCGCGTGCCCGCCGCCGGCACCCTCGGTGTGGAAGGTGTGGATGGTCCGGCCCTCGAAGGCGGCGATGCTGTCCTCGATGTAGCCGCTCTCGTTGAGCGTGTCGGTGTGGATGCTGATCTGGACGTCGTACTCGTCGGCGACGGCCAGGCAGGACCGGATCACCGCGGGCGGCGCACCCCAGTCCTCGTGGATCTTGAAGCTGGGCACCCCGGCCATGATCTGCTCGACGAGCGGCGCCCGGCCACTGCTGTTGCCCTTGCCCAGCAGGCCGATGTTGATCGGCAGGTTCTCGAACGACCGCATCATGTTGTGGATGTTCCAGGGACCGGGCGTGATGGTGACGCCGTTGGTGCTGTCGGTGGGCCCGGTGCCGCCGCCCCAGAGGGTGGTGACGCCGTTGCTGAGCGCGGCGTACACCTGCTGCGGGGTGACCAGGTGGACGTGCGCGTCGATGCCGCCGGCGGTCAGGATCAGGTGCTCACCGGAGATCGCGTCGGTGCCCGGACCGGTCACCAGGCCCGGGGTCACCCCGTCCATGATGTTGGGGTTGCCGGCCTTGCCGATCCCGGCGATCCTGCCGTCCTTGATCCCCACGTCCGCCTTGACCACGCCGAGCAGCGCGTCCACGACGGTCACGTTGGTGATCACCAGGTCCACCACGCCCTCGGCGCTCGTGGCCTGGCTGGCACTGCCCATGCCGTCGCGCAGGGTCTTGCCACCGCCGTACATGACCTCGTCGCCGAGGACCCGCAGGTCCTTCTCGATCTCGATGTAGAGGTCGGTGTCACCCAGACGGATCTGGTCGCCCGTGGTCGGGCCGTACATTCCGGCATATTCCTGCCGTGAGATCTGACTCATGCGTTGTCGCTCCAGCTCTGGCGCGTCGAAGGATTGCCGGCTACCTGTCGCCCTTGTCCTGGCCCTTGCCCTGACCCTTGCTCTGGCCCTTGCCCTGGTCCTGCTGCTGCGACGTGGTCTTGAAGCCGCGCGTCTGGGCCTGGTGGAGCGCCTCGGCCCGGTCCGGCCGGTAGCCGGGGATCGGCCCGTCGCCGGTCCAGCCCTGGACCAGGCCGTTGAAGCCGTACACCCGCTGGGAGCCGCCGTACGGGACGAGCTGGACGGTCTTGCGGTCGCCGGGCTCGAACCGGATCGAGGTCGTGGCCGGGATGTTCAACCGCTTGCCGAACGCCGACGGACGGTCGAACTCCAGGAAGCGGTTGGCCTCGAAGAAGTGGAAGTGGGAGCCGACCTGGATGGGCCGGTCACCGGTGTTGTGCACGACCACCTCGGTCACCGGCCGCCCGGCGTTGAGTTCCAGAGGTTGGTCGCTGAGCTTGTAGCCGCCGATGGGCCGAAGGTGCTTGGAGTTCGGTCCCGGGTGTTGCTTCGCCATGTCGCCCCCGCTCTGCCGGAGACCGTGGCCTCCGGTCGCTGCTCTACTGGATGGGTGAGTGGACGGTGATCAGCCGTGACCCGTCGGTGAAGACCGCCTCGACCTGGAGCATCGGGATCATGTCCGCCACGCCGGGGATCACGTCGGCGGTGAGCACGTGGCTCGCGTCGTTCATGACCTCCTCGACGGTCTTGCCCTCGCGCGCGCCTTCGAGCGCCGCGGCGCAGATGACCGCCACCGCCTCGGGGTGGTTGACCTTGACCCCGCGCGCCTTGCGGGCGTTTGCCACCATCGCCAACGAGTGGATCGTCAGCTTGTCGAATTCCTTCGGCGTGAGATGCACTTCGCGACCCCTTCGTCCACGCCCGACCGGCCCAGCGCGTCGAGCAGGCTCAGGAAGAACTGCGTGATCAAGTACCCGGTGCCCCAGTGGGTCGCGGACGCGATCGCCACGCACCGGCCGCGGATCGGACCGGGATAGATCTCGTTGATCACGGTCCACGCGCCCGGCCCGATCGACACCGCGTAGAACGCGACGAAGAAGACCACTCCGACCAGCAGGAACAGGCCCGAGGTGGTGATCCGGCCGTCGCCGTGCCCGGTGCCCGCGCCCAGGAAGCTGACGCTCACCACGGCGAGCGAGACCGCCATCCCGGCCAGGCCGACCAGCAGCAGCGGCCGACGGCCGACGCGGTCGAGCAGGCCGACCGCGACGAGCGCGAACGCCGCGTCCACCGCGCCGATCGCCCAGGTGGTCGCGGAGAGCTGTGCCTCCGGGGTACGGAATCCGGCCGCCGAGAAGATCGAGTCGGCGTAGTAGATGATGCCGTTGATCCCTGTCGTCTGCTGGAACAGCGCCAGCCCGACGCCGAGCGCGAGGGGACGCCGCCACTGCGGTGACAGCAGCTCCCGCCAGCTCGCCGTGCGGCCGTGCAGACTCTTCTCGATCTCGCCGAGGCGCTGCTCCACCCGCTGCTCGGGAACGGTCCGGCACAGCGACTCCCGGGCGCGGCGCCGGTCGCCCCGCTTGAGGTACCAGACCGCCGAGTCCGGCACCACCACTGTCACCAGGATCAGCGCCACGCCCAGCACGACCGCCGCGCCGAGCAGGTAGCGCCACGACTCGCCGCCGGTGAACAGCTCGTCCGCCAGGTAGCCGATGAAGATCGCGAAGGTGGTCGAGAACTGGTAGACCGCGAGCAGGCCGCCGCGGATCCGTTCCGGCGCCGCCTCGGCCGCGAACATCGGCCCGGCGACCGAGGCCACGCCGATGCCCACGCCGAGCAGCAGCCGCGCGCCGAGCAGGGCGCCGATGGTCGGCGCCGCGGCCTGCACGATCGTGCCGACGACGTACGCCCCGGCGGCGACCCACAGCGCGCCGCGCCGGCCGATCCGGTCGGCGAGGTGACCACCGGCGAGCGCGCCGGCCAGCGCGCCGAGCGTCACCCAGCTCGCCGCCACCTCCACCTCGAAGGTGTCCACGTCGAACGTGTGCCGGATGTCGTGCAGCGCGCCGCTGATGACGCCCTGGTTGTAGCCGAAGAACGCGCCGGACAGGACGACGATCGACACGATCGTCACGAGGTTGTGGCGGCGCGGCCGGCCGCGCGTCCGCTCGCCGCCATGTCACCCCGTCCGCCGGCGACCGCCCACCGAAACGGCCGAAAACCTACATATGCGACATATAGTAGTTCGCCGCAGCGGCCCGACAGCGAAACGATGACGCTGCCGTGGTCGCTCCTGCACACGGACGGGGGAAGGGTGAACCGGTCGGCGCCGTACGGCCCCGCGGACTCCTACCGCGAGTTCCGGCACCCGCTCGCAGCGCTCGTACTCGCCGTCGTCACCGCCGGCGCGCTGGACGCCTTCGCGTTCCTGCGGTACGGCGCGTTCGTCGCCAACCAGTCCGGCAACGCCATCTTCCTCGGCATGGGACCGGCCGGCGGGCACCCCACGTGGCCGGTCTCGGCGGCCTCGATCGTCGCGTTCGCCACCGCCGCCGGGCTGGTGAATCTGCTCCGCCGCCGAACCCGGCCGACGGTGGCGCCGCTCGTCGACATCGCGGTCACCGAGGCCGCCATGATCGTCTGGGCGGTGCTCAACCTGGTGCTCGCGTACGGCCGGCACGGCACGGCGTCCCGGGTGCTGCTCGCCGCCGCGGGCGCGGTAGCCATGGGCAGCCTCACCACCCTGGCGAGCCGGACCGCGGGCATCGCGACGCCGATCACGTACCAGTCGGACACCACGACGAAGACCGGTGAGCGGGCCGCCCGCTGGCTGCTCGGCCCCACCGCCGGCCGGGGCCGGGCTCGGCGGGGCACCCTGCTCGGACTGCTCGCCCTGGTCAGCTACAGCGTCGGCGGCGCGGTCGGCACACTCGCCCAGCACCGGCCCCGCTGGGTGCCGCTGTGGGGGACGCTCGCGCTGGCCGTACTGATCCTGCTGCTGCGCCGGCACCGGCAACCAGGACCGGCGTCGCGGCCCGGCTGAGCGTCAGTCCGCCTGGGCGTCAGTCGGCCTGGGCGGCGAGTTCCCGCGCCCGGTCCCGGGCCGCCTCCAGCGCCGCCAGCATGGCCGCGCGTACGCCGTGGTTCTCCAGCTCGCGGATCGCCGAGATGGTGGTGCCCGCGGGCGAGGTGACCGCCTCGCGCAGCTTCACCGGGTGCTCGCCGGAATCGCGCAGCATCACCGCCGAGCCGATCGCGGTCTGCACGATCAGCTCGTGCGCCACCTGGCGCGGCAGGCCGAGCAGGATGCCCGCGTCGATCATCGCCTCGACCAGGAGGTAGAAGTAGGCCGGGCCGGAGCCGGACAGCGCGGTGACCGCGTCCTGCTGCGACTCGGGCACCCGGACGGTGGCGCCGAGCGGGGAGAACATCTCCTCGGCCAGGGCCAGGTGCTCGCCGGTGGCGTACGCGCCCGCCGAGATCGCGCTCATCGCCTCGTCGACGAGCGCCGGGGTGTTCGTCATGACCCGGACCACAGGGGTGCCCTCGGGCAGCCGGCGGTTGAAGAAGGCGGTCGGCAGGCCGGCGCAGAGCGAGATGACCAGCTTGTCGGCCGGCACCTTCGGGCCGATCTCGTCCAGTAGCGCGGCGGCGTCCTGCGGCTTGACCGACACGGCCAGCACCTCGGCCTCGGTCACGGCGGTGAGGTTGTCCACCACCCGTACGCCGTAACGGTCGGCCAGTTCCCGCGCCCGCGCCGGCCGCCGCGCGGTGGCGAGCAGCCGCTCCACCGGCCAGCCGGAACGCAGCAGCCCGGAGAGCATCAGCTCACCGATCTTGCCGGCGCCGATCACCGCGACCGTGTGCACCTCGCGTGCCATCAGCCGTACCCCTTCCCGGGTCACGTGGAACACCCCGGCGCTCGTCGANGGGTCGCCGGCCCGCCACGCCGTGCGCCGTCGATCAGCTGCCGAAGAAGACCTCGGCCTCGGCGTACCGCTCCAGCGGCACGGTCTTCAGCTCGCGGGTGGCGTCGGCGAGCGGGACGCGGACGATGTCCGTGCTCTGCATCGCGACCATCTTGCCCCAGTCGCCCTCGTGCGCGGCGTCGATCGCGTGCAGGCCGAGCCGGGTGGCCAGCACCCGGTCGAACGCGGTCGGCGTGCCACCGCGCTGGATGTGGCCGAGCACCACGGTGCGGGCCTCCTTGCCGGTCTTCGCCTCCAGCTGCTCGGCCAGCCACTGGCCGATGCCGCCGAGACGGACGTGACCGAACGCGTCCAGCTCCTGGTTGTGCAGCACCATCTGGCCGTCCAGCGGCTGGGCGCCCTCGGCGACCACCACGATCGGGGCGTACTGGTGCTGGAAGCGCTTCTCGACGTAGCCGGCGACCTGCTCGACGTCGAACTGCCGCTCCGGCAGCAGGATCACGTTGGCGCCACCGGCGAGACCGGCGTGCAGGGCGATCCAGCCGGCGTGCCGGCCCATGACCTCGACCACGAGCGTGCGGTGGTGGCTCTCCGCCGTGGTGTGCAGCCGGTCGATCGCCTCCATGGCGATGTTGACGGCGGTGTCGAAGCCGAACGTGTAGTCGGTCGCACCGAGGTCGTTGTCGATCGTCTTCGGCACGCCGATGACGTTGACGCCCAGCTCGTGCAGCTTGGTCGCGACGCCGAGCGTGTCCTCGCCGCCGATCGCGATCAGCGCGTCCACGCCCTGGGCGGCGAGGTTGTCCTTGATCCGCTCCACGCCGTTCTCGATCTTGAACGGGTTGGTGCGGGACGAGCCGAGGATGGTGCCGCCACGGGGCAGGATGCCGCGCACCTCGGCGATGCCGAGCGGCTTGGTCAGGCCCTCGAGCGGGCCCTTCCAGCCGTCGCGGAAGCCCACGAACTCGTGACCGTAGGTGGCGACGCCCTTGCGGACCACCGCCCGAATCACCGCGTTGAGACCTGGGCAGTCGCCGCCGCCGGTGAGCACGCCGATACGCATGATCTGCTCATCCTCCTGGAGCATCAGGTGAAGCCCGGATAAGCCCCAGGATATGTGTCAGATCAGACCATCGGCGCCGTTGCCGGCCCGGGGCGGGCCGTCACTGCGCACTGTAGTCGGCGCAGGTGTACGACGGCACCGCACCCCGGGCCGTTCCGGACGGCGGACGGGCTACCCGTCAGTAGCCGACCTCGTGGTTCTCCCCCGCCTTCGGCGGCTTGCCGGTCACCGCCGCCTTGGCGAAGCCGAGCAGGTTGACCACGGTACTGCCGGGCGAGTCCCAGTACTCCGCCGACCCGGCGTGCACCTTGATCAAGGTGATCCCGGGCGTGTCCAGCCCGTCCGGGAACCACGCCTTCAGCAGCGGGCTCCACAGCTCCTTCGCCCGGCCGGCGTCCCACTCCTCGGTGGCGGTGCCGGCCACCGACACCCAGGCGTGGTGACGCTGGTCGGAGAAACCGACGTTCACCTGCGGGTTCACCCGGATCTGCCGGACCTTCGCCGAGTCGGCGTACGCGAAGAACCACAGGTCGCCCTCGAAGTCCGCCTCCTGCAACCCCATCGGACGGCTGACCAGACGCCCGTCCACGCCGGTGGTGGTGAGCAGGCAGATCCGGGCGTCCCGGATCAGCTCGGTGACCCGGCGGCGGGCGTCCGCGGCGTTGGTCGGCTCATTGCTCATGGGGCACTCCTGTCTCGGATCGGCGCAGATGCCGCTCCGGTGCCCTGGGCGGAACCGGTCAAACCTCCCGCGCCGTCATCGCCCGCCACCGCGCCAGGTTGTGCCGGGCGTCGACCAGCGCGTCGTGCCGGTCGGCCTCGGCATCCGGCAGCCGGGGGCGCCCCAGGTCGTCCCAGAGCTGACGCAGCTCCTTGGTGAAGCGGGGGATCTCCCGCGGCAGCGCCGGCATCGCGCCCCAGAGCTGGGCCAGCACGACGTGGTCGTAGGCGGCGTACCAGGCCCACAGCTCCAGCTGCTCGCCCGGCCGGTCCCGCACCGGCTCCAGCAGGAACTCGTGCAGGTCGTCGCGGATGCGCGCGCGGGAGCGCCAAGCCCGGTCGGCCGGCGACGGGAGCTTGTCCAGCACGTTGCGCCGCACCCAGGGCACCGCCCGGGAGTCGTCGAACTCGGTGGAGACCGCGTAGAACTCGCGGCCGTACTCGTCGACGACGCCGATCGACACCAGGTCGACGATGCGGCCGTCCTCGATGAATTCGCAGTCGTAGAAATAGCGGTAGACCATCGCCCCCATCCTCGCCCATCACCGGCACGCGCCGGTCGCCGGGGCGTCCGCCGAGGTCGGCGGGCGTGCCGTCGGCGGCCGGGCATGGTCACGGAAGTGTTTCCGGGGGTGTACAGCACGCGACGAGAGCGTCATGATCTGATGTGTACCGCCGTCGGGCGCCGAACCGGTTGAGCTGCCTCGTACCGGGACTGACAGCTTCACCCGGTGTGCGAGTCGTGACTTCTGACCGGGGAGGGGTTGAGCCGTGGAGTCTCGCCTGCCGGAGCCGGGTGACGCGCTCACGGGTGTGGAGATGTTCGCCGGGCTTGAGCCGGAGGTGCGGCAGCGTGTCATCGCCGCGGCCGTACCGCGCACCTACCGCAAGGGCCAGCTGCTCTTCGTCGAGAACGACCCCGGCGAGTCGCTGATCGTGCTGCGCCGCGGCGCGGTGGCGGTGTTCCGCACCGCCCCGACCGGCGAGCGCGCGGTGCTGTCGGTGATCCGACCCCCGGACGTGCTCGGCGAGGTGTCCCTGTTGGACGCCTCCACCCGCTCGGCGTCGGCCGAGGCGATCGAGGACTGCGCCGCGCTCGCGCTGTCGCGGCCCGCGTTCATGGAGCTGGTGCACTCCAACCCGCGCATCCTGGACGCGGTGATGCGCTCGCTGGGCCAGCTGATCCGCCGGCTCACCGAGCAGAACGCCGACCACGTCTTCCTCGACCTGCCCGGCCGGGTGGCGAAGACGCTGGTCCGGCTGGCCGGCGAGAGCCAGGCCCCGATGATCACGATCGAGCTGAACCAGAGCCAGCTCGCCGAGATGGCCGGCGGTTCCCGGCAGAGCGTCAACCAGGCCATCGGCTCGTTCGCCAGCCGGGGCTGGCTGCGGACCGAGGGACGCCGCATCGTGGTCACCGACGTGGCGGCGCTGCGCCGCCGGGCCGGCATGAACGACCGCTGACACGACGACGGCGGGGTCGTCGTGGTGGTCGTGGTCTCGGTCGATCCGCTACCCGCGGGCTGCTCCACCATGCCTTTTTCCTCCAGTTCGGCGAGGGTGACAGCGTCCACGTCGACCGTGTCACCGACGGCCCACACCGTCCCCCGTGGATCGGTCCATGAGGCGGACAGCCGGACGTGCACGGCAATCTCCCTGTCGACGGGACTTCCTGCTAGGGGAGACTAGACCCGGCCGAACAGCCGTGACGTCCCGCCGACCCGTCGGGTACCCGACTGCGCGGCCGCGCGGGACACTGGGGACCTCACGCGTACGGAGCCGGACATCGACCTCACCTGTGGACACTGCGCCCGGACCGCCGGGCCGGACGACCGTTTCTGCGGTGGGTGCGGCCGTCCGCTGGCCGCGGCCTGCCCAGGCTGCGGCCACGCCAACGACACCGGCGCCAACTTCTGCACCAACTGCGGTCAGCCGCTGCGCGACCACGCGGTCACTGTGCAGGAGGACCGCCGCCAGGTCAGCGTGCTCTTCATCGACATCGTCGACTTCACGACATACGCCGAGCGGGCCGACCCGGAACAGGCCCGCAGCCTGCAACAGGTCTACTTCGCCACGGTGCGCCGGCTGGTGCACCAGTACGGCGGCGTGGTGGAGAAGTACATCGGCGACGCGGTCATGGCGTTGTTCGGCGCGCCGGTGGCCACCGACAACGACGCGCTGCGCTGCGTACGCGCCGGGCTGGAGCTGCAACGCAGCCTGGCCCGGCAGCCGGCCGGACCGCATCCGCCGCTCGGGTTCCGGGTCGGCATCGCCACCGGCGAGGCCCTGGTCGACCTGGCCGCGGCGCGCGACGGCGGCCAGGCGTTCGTCACCGGCGACGTGGTGAACACCGCCAGCCGGTTGCAGGGGCTCGCCCCGGTCGGCGGCGTGGTGGTCGACGAGAGCACCTGGGCGGCCACCCGGCGCGAGATGGAGTACGACGACCAGCCACCGGTGACGTTGCGCGGCCGGTCGTCGGTGAGCCGGATCTGGCTGGCCGTACGGGCGCGGCCCCGGCGCGACGGGCAGACCGCCGAGCTGACCCCGATGGTCGACCGGGACCACGAGCGGGGCCTGCTGGTCAGCGCGTTGCACCGCACGCTGACCGAGCGCACCTCGCAGCTGCTCACCGTCTTCGGCCCGGCCGGGGTGGGCAAGAGCCGGCTGCTGCGCGAGCTGGCCCGGCACGCCGCCAGCCTGCCCGGCACCCGGGTCACCTGGCTGACCGGCCAGTGCCCTCCGTTCGGCGAGAACGTCACCTACGCGGCGCTGGCCGACATCGTCCGGAGCTGGGCCGGGCTGACCGGCGCCGACGACCCGGCCACCATCCGGGACCGGCTGCGCGAGCGACTGGGCCACCTCGCCGACCCGCACGCGGTACGGCTGGCCGAGGCGCTGGGCCCGCTCGTCGGCGTCTCCGGCGAACGGCTCACCTCGGCCGAGACCGAGGCGGCGTGGCGGCGCTTCCTGCTCACCCTGGCCGCGACCGGCCCCACGGTGCTCGTCTTCGAGGACATGCACTGGGCCGACGAGGCGATGCTGTCCTTCGTCGAGCAGCTCGGCGCGGCGGCCCGCAACGTGCCGCTGCTGGTCGTCGCGACCGCCCGGCCGGAACTGCGCGAGCGGCACCCGGCCTGGACCGGCACGATCAGCGGGGCGATGTCCATCTCGGTGCCGCCGATGCACGACGGGGACATCGACACGCTCTACTCGCTGCTGCTCGGCCAGGCCACGCTGCCGCAGGACGCACGGGCGCCGCTGATCGAGTTCGCCGACGGCAACCCGCTCTACGCCCAGGAGTACGCGCGGATGCTGCTCGACGGCGGGCTGGCCGAGCGGACCGCCGGGCTGGCGCTCGTCGACCCGGCCGGGGGCGCCGGGATGCCGCGTACCGTGCAGGCGGTCATCGCCAACCGGCTGGACCTGCTCGACCCGGCCGACCGCGCGGTGCTCCAGGCCGCCTCCGTCGTCGGCGTGCAGTTCTGGGCCGCGCCGGTGGCGCTGGCGCTCGGCCGCCCGGCGGAGTGGGTCGAACGCGCGCTGCACCACCTCCAGCGCCGTGACCTCGTCTACGAGCTGCCCGTGTCGACAATGCCCGGACAGGCGGAGTACCGGTTCCGGCACGTGCTGGTCCGGGACGTCTGCTATCAGCGGCTGCCCCGGGCCGAGCGGGTCGCCCGGCACCAGCGCACCGCCGACTGGCTGGAGCAGCTCGCCGACGGCCGGCAGCACGACCTGGCCGAGGTGCTGGCCAACCACAGGTGGGCGGCGCACGAGATCGCCCGTACGGTCGGGCTGGACCAGACCCCGCACGCCGCCGCGACCCGGTCCGCGCTGCACCGGGCCGCACGCCGGGCGTACGACCTGCACGCGCTGGAGACCGCGGCCACGCTGGTGGACCGCGCGTTGAGCGTGGAGTGCGGTCCGGACCCGGCGCTCGAGCTGTTCCAGGCCGAGCTGGCGTTCTACCGGGACCGGGACGGCTTCCTCGACGGCGGCGGGACGGCGCTGCTCACCACCCTGGCCGGCCGGCTGGCCGGCGCGGGTGACCGGCCCGGTGCGGCGAAGGCGTGGCGGCTGCTGGCCACTGCGGCCTTCGCGCGGGCCGACCGCTCGGAGTTGATGCGCTGCCTGGACCGGGCGATCGGGCTGCACGCCACGCTGCCGGACAGCGAGGACAAGGTGGGCGTGCTGCTGGAGCTGGCGCGGGCGCACATGCTCGACGCGGAGACCGAGCCGGCGTGCGTGGCCGCGCGCACCGCCGCCGAGCTGGCCGAGCGGCTGGAGCTGCGCGAGGCGCGGGCGAACGCGCGCATCACGCTGGCGGTGGTCCGTTACCAGGCCGGCGCCGAGGAGGCGTACGCCGAGCTGGCCGACGTGACCGAGGAGTGCCGGGTGGAGCGGCTGACCAGCCGCCGCCGCGCGGTGCACAACCTGGCCTGGGTGCTCCAGGAGGAGGGCGACCTGACCGGCTCGGCCCGGCTGGTCGACGAGCAGCGCTCGCTGGACCTGGCCGGCGAGCACGCCCTCACGGTGAGCTTCAGCGACCAGTGGGCCCGCTCGTACTACAGCGGGGACTGGACGTCGGCGCTGCGGATGGCCGAGGGGTCGACGCGGCGCCCGACCGACGAGTGGGACCTGCACATCGTGGCCGTGTCCGGCTGGATCCGGGCGCTCGGCGACGACCCGGCCGGGCCGGGCACCGGCGAGGACCTGGTGGACCAGGCGCTCGTCGCGGCCCGGCGCAGCGGCTTCCAGCGCGTGCTGCGCTCCACGCTGGCGCACGCCGCGCTCTGCCGCGCGGTGCAGGGCCGCCGGGACGAGACGATGGCGCTGCTGACCGAGCTGGACGAGGACTGGCGGCAGACCAAGATGATCCCGTTCGCCGAGTGGGTGCCGGCGATCGGTCACGTCGCCGCGCTGCTCGGCGGCGACGCCGCGGTGCTGGTGCGCGACCTGCTGGCCCACGCGCCACGGGTGACCCGCTGGGCACGGGAGGCCGGGCGGTCGGCCGAGGCGGCGCTGGCCCGGGGCGACGGGGACGCCGCGCGGGCGGGCCGGCTGCTCACCTCCGCCGCCGAGGGGTACGCGGAGATGACCGACGTCACCGACCAGATGATCGCGTCCGCGCTGGCGGTCGGGCCGCTGACCGAGGCGGACCCGCCGGCCGCGGCGGCGACGCTGGCCCGGGTACGCGCGTTCGCCGGCCGGCACGCCGCCACCGGGCTGCTCCGGATCGCCGGGGCGGGCTGAGGTCAGGCCGGGACCGGCTGCCCCACCGCGGCGCTCTTGGCCTTCTGGGCGTACGTGTCGACGTACTCGCGGCCGGACAGCTCCATCAGCTCGTACATGATCTCGTCGGTGACCGCCCGCTCGACGAACCGGTCGCCGGCCATCCCGGCGTAGCGGGAGAAGTCCAGTGGCGGGCCGAAGCGGATCCGCACCCGGCCCAGGTTCGGGACGATCTGGCCGGTGGGCTGGATCGCGTCGGAGTTGAGCATGGCCATCGGGACGACCGGGGCGCCGCTCTCCAGCGCCAGCCGCGCCACGCCGGTCTTGCCCCGGTAGAGCCGGCCGTCGGGCGACCGGGTGCCCTCCGGGTAGATGCCGGCGATGCCACCGGCGCGCAGCACGGAGAGCTGGGTGTCGAGGGCGGCCCGGGCGGCCCGTCCGCCGGAGCGGTCGACCGGAATGGTGCCGGAGCCGACGAAGAACATCTTGGTGAGCCGGCCCTTGAGGCCCTTACCGGTGAAGTATTCGGCTTTCGCGATGAATGTGACTTTTCGCTTGACGATCAGCGGCGTGAAGATCGAATCCGAGAAGGAGAGGTGGTTGCTGGCCAGGATCACCGGCCCGGTCTCCGGAACGTGCTCCAGCCCTTCGACCTGCGGGCGGAAGATCAACCTCAGCAGTGGGCCGAGAACGACGTACTTCAGCAGCCAGTACAGCACCGGCGTCCTTCCCGTGTCGGTGGCGGCGGACGGGTCGCCGCGTGGCCCCGGAGGCGCCGGCGGCGCCCACGGGAGTCCGGGAAGAGGGTACGAACGACGAGCGGCACGCCACAACGCACTCCCGGAACCGGGTGCCGACGTGTCACGATTCAGGGCACGGGCAGGGATCGGCGAAGGGGGTGTCCGGTGTCAGGGGGCGGGCCCCGTCGGGGACGACGGGACAACGGGCTCGACGCGGCCGAGTACGCGATCGCGGGCGACGTCGATCCACGCGTCGGCGAGCATCTGCTCGACGTGCTCGCCGCCGGTGGCATCGCGGCCTACCTCCAGCCCTCGGCCGACCTGAACCCGGTGACCCGCACCACCACCGTCCCGGCCCGCCCGGTCGACCGGCTCTACGTCGACAGGTCGCACCTGACCACCGCCCGCGACTACCTGACCCAGCTCGCCGACGAGGGCGGGGGCGACCCGCCGCGCGCCGACGAGCCGGACATCGAGGCCGAGTGGGCGAAGATCGTCGCCGGTTTCCACACCGCGCCGAGCGCCGGCAGCCACCCCTGGCCCGCCGCCGAGGACGTGGACGACCCGCCCGCGCCGGGCACCGCCGCCGGCGGCCGGGCCGAGGAGCCCGCCGGCCCGACCGCCACCGACGTGCGCCGGCTGCCGTACGCCGCCGACGTCTCCGGTGTCTCGCTCAGCCGGGACCGGCACGACGAGCCCTCGCTGCTCGACGGCCTGGACACGTTCGGCGCGAACCTGCCCGACGAGGCGTCGGACGAGGAGCACTACACCCCGCCCCCGCCGCCCCCGCTGCCCCGCTTCTCCAAGTACGCCGTGCTCGGCGTGGCCTGCATCGTGCTCGGCTTCCTGCTGTTCCTGTCCCCCACCGTGGTGTCGCTGGTCGACCCGTCGGTGGTCACGCTGCTCGGCTTCACCGGCATCCTGGCCGGCTTCGTCATGCTGATCTGGCGGCTGCGCCCGGGCGACCGGGACGACCACGACCCGGACGACGGCGCGGTCGTCTGACGGCGCACCGGACGCTGCCCGGATGGCGGGACGCCGCCCGCCCTGGGCGGGGGCGTAACAAGCGTGTAACTTACAGTCAGTAGGAATAGGCCGAACGTCACGTCCCGCACCGGCTGTCCGGCTTGCGACTCCTCCGGGTTGCCGGTCCCCTGCTGAGCGGAATGCCCGAGATGCGACAGAGCCCCCTCGTGGTGGTGGCCAACCGCCTCCCCATCGACGACAGCGTGGCGCCCGACGGCGCCTTCGAGTGGCGCCGCAGCCCCGGCGGCCTGGTGAGCGCCCTGCACCCGCTGCTGCGGCACACACCCGCCACCTGGGTGGGCTGGGCCGGCGGTACCGGCCCCGCGCCCGACCTGCCGGACGTGGACGGCGTCCGGATGCACACCGTGCCGCTGAGCGCCGAGGACTTCCGCGACCACTACGAGGGCTTCGCCAACGCCACCCTCTGGCCGCTCTACCACGACGCCGTCGAGCAGCCGGAGTACCACCGGCGCTGGTGGGAGGCGTACCAGCGGGTCAACCAGCGGTTCGCCGAGGCCGCGGCCCGGGTGGCCGAGCCGGGCGGTCTGGTCTGGGTGCAGGACTACCACCTCCAGCTGGTGCCGGGTCTGCTCCGCGAGCTGCGCCCCGACCTGCGGATCGGGTTCTTCCTGCACGTGCCGTTCCCGCCGCCGGAACTGTTCATGCAGCTGCCCCGCCGGGCCGAACTGCTGCGCGGCATGCTCGGCGCCGACCTGGTCGGCTTCCAGCGGGCCCAGGCCGCGCACAACTTCGCCCAGCTCGCCGCCAAGGTGCTCGGCCTGCCCGCCACCGACCGGCGGATCGGTGTGGACGGCCGGGTGGTGCGCATCGGTGCCTTCCCGGTCGCCATCGACACCGCCGAGATGTCCGCGCTCGCCGCCCGCCCCGAGGTCGCCGAGCGGGCCCGCCGGCTGCGGCAGGACCTCGGCCGGCCCGAGCAGGTGATCCTCAGCGTCGACCGGATGGACTACACGAAGGGCATCGAGCAACGCCTCAAGGCGTACCGGGAGCTGCTCGCCAACGGCGACATCAAGGTCCGCGACACGGTGCTGGTCCAGGTGGCGGTGCCCAGCCGCGACCGGGTGGCGCAGTACCAGATCCTCCGCGACCGGGTGGAGCACCAGGTCGGCCGGATCAACGGTGAGTTCGGACGGGTCGGCGAGCCGGCGATCCACTACCTCACCCAGCCGTTCGACCGCGCCGAGCTGGTGGCGCTCTACCGGGTCGCGGACGTGATGGCGGTGACGCCGCTGCGCGACGGCATGAATCTGGTCGCGAAGGAGTACGTGGCGGCCCGGGTCGACGGCACCGGCGCGCTGCTGCTGAGCGAGTTCGCCGGCGCCGCCTCCGAACTGGAGCAGGCGTACCTGGTCAACCCGCACGACCTCGACGGCCTGAAGCAGGGGCTGCTGGCCGCGCTGCGCGCCGGCCCGGAGGACGTCGCGGCCCGGATGCGCTCGATGCGCGAACACCTGGCCCACAACGACATCCACGCCTGGGCGGCGTCCTACCTCAGCGCGCTGGAGGAGAGCGGAACGCTCGTCGGCCGCCGCCCCGCCACCCGGTGACCCGAGCCCCGGCGCTCACCCCTGGGCGGGCGCCGGGTCCTTGTCCAGCCAGTCCAGGATCGCGTCGATCGGCTCGCGCCAGCGGGCGTCGAGCATCAGGTCGTGCCCCATGCCGGGGAACAGCAGCGGCGCCGAGGCGTACCGCCAGGCGGCCCTGGTCAGCGCCGCGGCCGGCAGCACCCGGTCGTCCGGGCTGCCGAGCACCAGCACCGGCGGGCGGCCCACCGCAGGCTCCGGCGACCGGCCGGTCAGCAGCTGCCACTGCGCCCGCCGCCCGGCCCGGCCCAGCCGGGCCAGGTGCCGCCGCGCGTCGGCGTCCGGCAGCTCCCGGCTGAACAACTGCCGCCGGTTGAGTCGCAGTCCGGCGCCGAAGACCGCAGGCACCGTGCCGACCGGGTTGCGCCGCAACGCCGTCCCGAACGTGCCCCAGCCGCCGAGCACCGGCGCCACCAGCACCGCGGCCCGCGCCGGGTAGCGGGCCATCGCGTGCGCCACGACCCGGGCGCCGGCGCCGTGCCCCACCAGCACCGCCTGCCGCGGCAGGCTCGCCGCCACCTGCGTCACGTCATGGGTGTACGACCGCAGCGTCGCCTCCGGCGCCGGCTCGCTGCCGCCGTGCCCGCGCAGGCTCAGCGCGTACGCCGGGAAGCCGCGACCGGCGGCGTGCCCCAGCCAGTGCTCGGCGAACGCCCACGCCCCGTGCCCGAACCCGGGCACGAACAGCAGCGGCGGCTTCGCCTCCTCCCGCTCCGGCAGGGCGGCGAGCACCTCGCGGCGGGCGGGCCGCTCCGGGCGGGCCCACTCCCAGGACCGGACCACCCGCACCCGCTCGGCCGCCGTCATTTACCCTCCTCCAGCTCGTGCAGCGCCCGCTGGAGCGCGCGCAGGTAGTCGGCGTGCCCGACCTCGAACCAGTGCCGGGTGCTGTCCTTGACCTTCGCCGAGTACCGCTCGCCCAGGCCGGCCCGGACCTTGCGGTCGAACGCGGCGGCCCGCTCCGGCCGGGTGGCGCGCAGCGTGAGCAGCCGGGCGAACAGCACGCTCTGCCAGTGCGAGATCGGGAAGATGCCGGAGTCCGGCTGCACCAGGCCGACCACCGCGAGCGTGGGGTGACCGGCGGTGAACGCGTTGAGCCACAGCCGGGGCCGTCCGGAGCCGTCCTCGTCGCCGAGCACCCGGCCCTTGAGGAACTCGAAGCGCGGCAGGTAGCCGGTGGCGAAGACGACCAGTTCAGGGTCGATCCGGCGGCCGTCGGTCAGCTCCACCGCGCGGTCGTCGAACCGGGCCACGTCCGGCACCGGGGTCACTTCGCCGTGTCCGACGTAGTAGACGAGCTGGCTGTTGGCGATCGGGTGCGTCTCGTAGACCCGGTGGTCGGGCTTGGGCATGCCGAACCGGGTCAGGTCGCCGACGGTCAGCCGCAGCGTCCAGTGGTAGAGCCACTGCCGTACGCGCAACGGCACCCGCAGCGCCAGCAGCGTGTCGTTCACCTGGTCGGCGGGGCGGCCGAGGACGTACTTGGGGGCGTACCAGTAGCCGCGGCGGGTGGAGTGCCAGCAGTGTGACGCCTGCTGGGCCGCCTCCACCGCTATGTCGCAGCCGGTGTTGCCGGCGCCGACCACGAGCACCCGCTTGCCGCGCAACTGCGCCGGGTCCTTGTAGGACGAGGCGTGCATGACCTCGCCGCGGAACTCCTCCAGCCCCTCGTAGCGGGGCAGCTTGGGCGACCAGTTGTGGCCGTTGGCGAGCACCACGGCGGCGTACCGGGAGGTGCGCTCGGGGCCGTAGCCGCCGGTGCTGCGCGTGGTCACGTCCCAGCGGTCCCCCTCGACCGGCTCGACGCGGACCACCTCGGTGCCGAACCAGACGTGCTGGCGCAGGTCGAAGTGGTCGGCGTACCGCTCGAAGTAGGACAGCAGCTGGCTGTGGTGCGGGTAGTCCGGCCAGTCGTCGGGCATCGGGAAGTCGGGGAACTGGGTGAACGGCCGGGACGAGATCAGGTGGGTGCTGGCGTACACCGGGCTGCGGTCGTGCCGCCAGTTCCAGGCGCCGCCGACGCCGGTCTCCCGCTCGTAGCAGTCCACGCCGAAGCCGGCCTCGCGCAGGTTCTTCACGGCGGTCAGGCCGCTGGCGCCGGCGCCGATCACGCAGACCGTGTCGCCCCGGTCGGAGACCGGGCGGTCGTCGCGGACCGGGACGTCCGTCCGGTCCGGATCGGGGCGACCGGGGTCGGTGGAGGAGGACACCGCGAATTCTCCTTTGTGCGGCACGCGTGCCGGGTCGGAGCGAAATCCTGCCGAGAATGCCCGCCGTTGTCCAGCCATCGGATCCGGCACCCGGCGCCCGCCCGGCTCCCCTGACTCAGCGTCACCGCAGAGCCGGTCACCGAGCGTGAGTGGACCGGCGGCGCGGGAGGCGTACCCTCTTTGGCCCTTTGCTCTGCAGCCACGGACGCAGCACCGCCGGGAGCTGCGCCGATGTCTCGCGGCCGTCCGGCCGGGACACGGCCCGCCGGTCACGGCGGGTAGCTGGTGCGCATATGGCGGCAGAGCAAAGGCGGCGGAGCGGTGGTCCTGCCGGCCGCCGGGCACCTGACCGTGCGTCACGGCCCGGCGGTCCGTGCCGGTCAGGCGGTGGGCAGCAGCAGGTCGACCAGGACCGGGAAGTGGTCGCTGGCCCGGCGGGCCGCCGGCGTGTCCACCACGTCGTAGTCGACCACCGTGATCCGGGGGTCGACGAACAGCGCGTCGATGCGGCGGCGCGGGTCGGCGCAGGAGAACGTGTGCCGGTCGGCCCGGTCGGCGGCGAGCGCCGTGTCGGTGAGCCCCTCGGCGAGCGTCTGCCAGGCCGGCCCGTCCGGGCCCTCGTTGATGTCCGCGCCGGCCACCACGGGCAGCGTGGACGCGGCCAGCTCACGCTTGAACGCCGCCGCCTGGGCGGGCCGCTCGGCCGGGTCGGTGGACAGGTGCGAGCCGGCCAGCAGCACGTCGACGCCGCCGACCCGGCAGTACGCATACGCGGCGCCGCGCATGTGCCGTCCCGGCGTCAGCGGGTACCGCTGGCAGCTGGTGTCGACGACCCGCAGCCGCAGGCTGGTCAGCAGCACGTTGCCCAGCGACGGCAGGCCACCGGCCGCCACGACCATGCCGAACGACTCGGCCAGCGCGGCGGTCTTCTGCCGCCACCGGAACCGGCGCGGTCCCTCCTGGACGATCACCACGTCCGGGGCTGCCGTCCGGACCACCTCGGCCAGCGCGGCCGTGTCGTCGCGCTGGCTGTGGATGTTGTACGACACGACCCGCAGCGGCACACCCGCATCAGTCATGTCAGATCCGCCGGGCCAGGTCGGCGGCGCCGATCACACCGGCGGTGTTGCCCAGCTCGGCCGGGCGCACCTCGGCGACGGGCAGGCGGCTGCGCTGGGCCAGCGCGTCGGCGAACGACCGCCGGGTCGGGCCGAGCAGCAGGTCACCGGCGTCGATCACGCCGCCGCCCACCACCAGCACCTGCGGGTCGAGGATCTGCGCCATGTCGGCGAGGCTGGTGCCGAGCCAGCGGCCGACCTGGGCGAACGCCTCGGTGGAGACCGGGTCGCCGCCCTTCGCGGCGGCGGTCACCATCGGACCGGTGATCGTCTCGGCCTCGCCCCCGGCCAGCTCCAGCAACGCGGCCGCCCGGTGCGGCTCCTGCCGGGCGGCGGCGCGGGCGAAGCGGACCAGCGCGCTGCCGCTCGCGTACTGCTCGATGCAGCCCAGCCGGCCGCAGCCGCACTGGTGGCCGTCCGGCACGGTGAGCATGTGGCCCAGCTCGGCGGCGATGCCGTTGGCGCCGCGGACCAGGCCACCGCCGAGCACGATGCCGCCGCCGACACCGGTGCCGATGGTGAACATGACCATCGAGTCGTCGGCGTCGCGGGCCGCGCCGTAGCGGAACTCCGCCCAGGCGGCCACGTTCCCGTCGTTCTCCACGATCACCGGCAGGCCGGTGGCGTCGCCGACGTACGTGCGCAGCGGCTCGTCCCGCCAGGCCAGGTTCGGGGCGAACAGCACTGTGGAGCGGGAGGCGTCGATCCAGCCCGCGGCGCCGATGCCGACCGCCTCCACGGCGTGACCGGCGGCCAGTTCGGTGACCACCTCGATGATGACGTCGCGGGTCTTGGCCACGTCGTCGGCGGGGGTGTCCCGTCGCGTCTGCACGAGTACCGTGCCGGCGTCGTCCACGACACCGCCGGCCACCTTCGTGCCACCGACGTCGACTCCGATGGTCAGCGTCACCGCTGCCACTCCCCTCTGCTGTGCTGCCCGGGGACCGGCCGAACCGGCCGTACGGTCCCGGGATGTCCGGTGGTCAGGCCCCGTCGCCTGGTGCGTCCGCGCCCACCTCTCCGGACGCCCGCGAGGCGGGCACCACGGGACGGCCGGCCGGTGTCCGGCTCGTGTCCGGCTCCGGCGGCCCGGCGGCGTCGGCGGTGGCACCCGAATCGGCCGCGCCCTCCCCCCGGGTGGCGGCGGACCACACGTCCTGCTCGGGTGCCGGCTGAGAATCATGCCCGGTACGGGTCGCCTCGCGCCACACGTGGTCCCCGGATCCGGCCGGTGCGGCGGTGCCGGCGTCGGCGGTTCGCTCCGGCTCGGCCGGGGTGAACGCGCGCAGCAGGCTGGCCACCCCGGCCGCCAGGTCCCCGGCGCCGGTGGCAAGCCGCTCGGCGAACTCGGGACTTGGATCCCGCAACGCGGCGATACCGCGACAGACGGGGCAGACACAGCATTCCGGCGAGCCGGTGGCGAAACCGGCGGGCGCGGGCGTCTCCGGAGCGGGGCCGGCGCCGGGCGGGGTGTGACCGAGGACACCGGAGAGGATCCCACCGAGCGGACCCCAGGCGCCGGAGCCGGGTGCGGCGGCGGCCATCTTCGCGCCGGCGAGCAGTGTGGCGACGAGGCGCTCGGCCTCTTCCCGGGCCGAACCCGGATCAGTGGTGCCCATGGTTCGGCTCCTCCAGCGTGACTACCGGGACGACGGTCGGGTCATTGCGCCGCACCGGGTGCTTCTACCCGGCGCTTGAGCTGCTTCAACGCCGCGTCCATGATCATTTTCTCGGCCTTGCGGCGGAACATGCCGAGCATCGCCACGGACAGCTCCACCTCAAGGGTGTACGTCACCGTGGTCGTCCCGTCCGGGTTGCCCACCAGGTCGTACGACCCGCGCTGGGAGCGCTGCATCTTCGACGGGGCGACCAGGTGCCACTCGATCCGGGAGATGTCCTCGGCGTACTCGTAGGCCAGCACGTACTCGTCGGCCATCACGCCGGCGTCGAGGGTGAACCGGACCTGGCTGGCGTAGCCGTCCTCGTACTCCTCGATCACCTCGGCCCGGCGTACCGCCTCGGCCCACTCGGGATAACTCGGGAAGTCGCAGATGACGGCCGCCACCCGGTCCGGTGACGCGCCGACGATGATCGACTGGGTGGAGGAGTCCGCCATGTGGGGAGGCTACCCGGCCGCCTCCCGCCCGGTCCCGCTCCACCCGCCGGACGGCGTCCCACCAGCCGGGCGGGCAACCTCCCTGGCAGACCCCCCGGGGTGTGCGGGTAGGTTTCGACAGAGCCGACCAGGCCGGCCCCCGCCGGTAGAGCACGAGGGAGTGCAGGTGCGCGAGTTCTCCGTCCCGCCGATCGTCACCGTCGGCGACGCGGCCAACCTGACCGACCCGGTCTGGGAAAACGCCGAGGTCGCCCCGGACACCGTGCAGTTCGTCCGCCCCGGCGCGGGAACGGACGCGCGCGAGGATGTCACCTGCCGCCAGTTCCGCGACGAGGTGGTGGCGGTGGCGCAGGGCCTGATCGCCGCAGGCGTCTCGCCCGGCGACCGGGTCGGCCTGATGAGCCGCACCCGCTACGAGTGGACCTTGTTCGACTACGCGATCTGGGCGGCCGGCGCGGTGACCGTGCCGATCTACGAGACCTCCAGCGCCGAGCAGGCCGCCTGGATCCTCGGCGACTCCGGCGCCGTGGCGGTGGTGGTGGAGAGCACCGCGCACGCCACCATGGTCGCCGGCGTCCGGGACCGGCTGCCCGAGCTGCGCGAGGTGTGGCAGATCGACCTGGGCGCCGTCGACGACCTGGTCGCCGCCGGTGCGTCGGTGGACCGGGCCGAGGTGGAGACCCGCCGCTCGCTGCTCAAGGCCGACGACGTCGCCACGATCATCTACACCAGCGGCACCACCGGCCGGCCCAAGGGCTGCGTGCTGACCCACCGCAACATCTACTCCGACATCGCCAACGCGGTGCCGGTGCTGCCGAACCTGTTCCGCCAGGGCGCCTCCACCCTGCTGTTCCTGCCGCTCGCGCACGCCTTCGCCCGGCTCATCCAGGTCGGCGTCGTGCACGCCCGGGCCACCATGGCGCACTGCGCGGACACCAAGAACCTGGTCGCCGAGCTGCAGGACTTCAAGCCGACGTTCGTGCTCTCCGTACCCCGGGTCTTCGAGAAGGTCTACAACGGCGCGCGGCAGAAGGCCGAGTCCGAGGGGAAGGGCAAGATCTTCGACCGCGCGGAGAAGGTCGCCATCGCGTGGAGCGAGGCCCAGGAGCTGCCGGGCGGTCCCGGCCTCGGGCTGCGCGCGCAGCACGCCCTCTTCGACAAGCTGGTCTACCGCAAGCTGCGGGCGGCGATGGGCGGCCGGTGCCGCGACGCCATCTCCGGCGGCGCGCCGCTGGGCGCGCGGCTCGGGCACTTCTTCCGCGGCGTCGGGGTGACCATCTGCGAGGGGTACGGCCTCACCGAGACCTCGCCGGCCGCCGCCGCCAACCTGCCCACCGGCACCCGGATCGGCACCGTCGGCCGCCCGCTGCCCGGCGTGACCATCCGGATCGACGACGACGGCGAGGTCCTGATCGCCGGCGACATCGTCTTCCAGGGCTACTGGCACAACGACGCGGCCACCGCCGAGGCGATCAGCACCGACGGCTGGTTCCGCACCGGCGACCTCGGGCACCTGGACGACGACGGCTACCTGAGCATCACCGGCCGCAAGAAGGAGATCATCGTGACCGCCGGCGGCAAGAACGTCGCCCCGGCGGTGCTGGAGGACCAGGTGCGGGCGCACCCGCTGATCAGCCAGTGCGTGGTGGTCGGCGACCGGCAGCCGTTCATCGCCGCGCTGGTCACCATCGACGAGGAGGCGCTGCCGAAGTGGCTGGCCGGGCAGGGGCGCCCGGAGACCACGAGCATGGCCGAGCTGCGCGACGACGCGGCGCTGCGCGCCGAGGTGCAGTCCGCGATCGACCAGGCCAACCAGGCGGTCTCCAAGGCCGAGGCGATCAAGGTGTTCCGGATCCTGCCGCATGACTTCACCGAGACCACCGGCGAGCTGACCCCGTCGCTGAAGGTCAAGCGTCAGGTCGTGCACAAGACGTACGCCTCGGAGATCGCCGAGATCTACCGGGGCTGACTACCATCCGTCACGTGCCCGCCTCCACATCCCGCCAGCCGTCGACGCAGCCCCTCGCGGCGGCGGCTCGCGCGGTCCTCCTCGCGCTGGTCGCCGCCCTGACCCTGTTCGCCACCCGCGACGCCACCCAGCTCTGGTGGATCGCGCTGCTGGGCGTCGCCGGCCTGCCCGCCGTGCTCGCCCCCCAACACCGGCTGCTCGCCCCGATCAGCCGCTTCGCCGAGGTGGTGGTGCTCGGGCTGGCCGCCAGCCAGGTCGCCGCCGACACCCATCTGTCCGGCGTGACCGGCGGGGTGGGCGCCTCGGCGGTACTGCCGTACCTCGCCGTGCCGGTCACCGTGACCGCGCTGAGCCGCCGGTTCCGCGAGGGCGCCGCGCTGCTCGCCGTGGCGGCGGCGACGCTGCTGGCCAGCGCCGCGTTCACGCAGGTCGACGGCGGGCCGCAGCTCGGCCAGGTCGGCTACCTCGCGGTCTGCGCCCAGTGGCTGATCCTCGCCGGGCTCGGCCTCTACACCGCCGGCACGCTCCAGCGCGTCATGCGGGTGCGCGGCGAGGGCAAACCCCAGCCGTACGCCGAGGCGACCCGCCTGCTCACCCAGCTCCGTACGGTCGCCCGCCAGCTGCCCGGCGCCACCCTCGACCCGGGCGGCATCTCCGAGCACCTGCTGGAGGAACTGCGGGTGGTGGCCAAGACCGACCGGGGCGCGGTGCTGTCCGCCAGCGGCGGCGGCCGGCTCGTGGTGCTCGCGCAGATCGGCGCGGACCGGGTCGACTGGGAGACCACGCTCGACGCCGACTCCGCCATCGCCGACGCCTGGGCCAGCCAGCAGCCGACCGTCTCGGCCCGCTCGCAGGCCCGGTCCCGGCGCTCCGGCGAGGTTTCCGCGCTGATCGTCCCGCTGGTGGCGGGCGTACGCACTGTCGGCCTGGTGGTGATCGAGGCGGACACCGCCGCCGCGTACCCGCCGCCCGTGGTGTCCCGGGTGACGGCGCTGACCGGCCCGGCGGCGCTGCGGCTCGAAGCCGCGCTGCTCTTCGACGAGGTGCGCTCGCTGGCGACCAACGAGGAGCGGCAGCGGCTGGCCCGGGAGATCCACGACGGGGTCGCCCAGGAGCTGGTCATGGTCGGGTACGGCATCGACAACGCGCTCGCCACCGTGCACGAGGACGCGGAGGAGACCGCCGACTCGCTGCGCACGCTGCGCCAGGAGGTCACCCGGGTGATCACCGAGCTGCGGCTGAGCCTGTTCGAGCTGCGCAGCGAGGTGGACCGGCACGGTGGCCTGGCCGCCGCCATCGCCGAGTACGCCCGCACCGTCGGCGCGTCCGGCGGCCTGCGGGTGCACCTGTCGCTGGACGAGTCCACCGCCCGGCTGCCGGCCGCCACCGAGGCCGAGTTGCTGCGCATCGCGCAGGAGGCGGTGACGAACGCGCGCAAGCACGCCGGCGCCTCGAACCTGTGGGTCACGTGCGAGGTGGATCCCCCGTACACCCGAATCGAAGTGTCGGATGACGGTCACGGCATCGGTGACCAGCGCCCGGACGGGCACTATGGCCTTGCGATCATGGCCGAGAGGGCGGAACGTATCCGAGGCCGGTTGGAGATCAGGCCGCGGCAGCCGAGTGGGACGACTGTGGCGGTGGTGCTCGGTTCGTCGCCCCGGCGCGATAAGGTGCGCGGCAGCGCCGCAGCAGCAGAAGGGGAGTAACCCGAGGATGACCAGCAGTCCGACACCGGCCACCCGTACCAAGGTTCTCCTGGTCGACGACCACGACCTCATCCGCAAGGGGCTGCGTCACGCGTTCGAGCGCGACCGTCAGTTCGAGGTCGTGGGCGAGGCGGCCACCGCTGCGGAGGGCGTGCGCCAGGCCGGCGCGCTCCAGCCCGACGTGGTGATCATGGACCTCCGCCTGCCCGACGGCAGCGGCCTGGAGGCCACCCGCGCCCTGCGGAAGTCCAGTGCGTCCATGGGCATCGTCGTGCTCACCATGTACGCCGGTGACGACCAGCTCTTCGGTGCCCTGGAGGCGGGTGCGAGCGCGTTCGTGCCGAAGACCGCCCCGGCCGACGAGGTGGTGGCCGCCGCCCGGCACGCCGCCTCCTCTCCCAGCGCGTTCACCGCCGCCGACCTGGCCGAGGCGATGAAGCGCCGGCTGGCGCCGTCCGGCCCGCAGCTGTCCCCCCGTGAGGGCCAGGTGCTGCGGCTGCTCGCCGACGGCATGAGCGTGGCCGGCATCGCCAAGCAGCTGTTCGTCAGCGAGTCGACCGCCAAGACCCACATCTCCAAGCTCTACGAGAAGCTGGGTGCCGCCAACCGGGCGCAGGCGCTGATGACCGCGCTGCGGCTGGGGCTGCTGGAGGCCCCGGACGCCCCGAAGTTCTGAGGCGTACCGCCGGAAGAGGCCCCGTCCACCACGGACGCGGGCCTCTCGGCGTTCCCGGCCACGTGTGGTCGCGTACGGTGAGCAGCCGGACGCGTAGCGACGGCGGTCTTTGCACCGCGACGGCGGAGGGGCAGAATACCCGGGTGATCCGCGCGGCGGTGACGACCGCGTGTCGCCGACACCCGAGGGGCAGGACATGCAGCGGCCGGACTGGGCACCCGAGACGATCGACATCGAGCGCCCCAGCGTCGCCCGCATGTACGACTACTACCTCGGCGGCTCGCACAACTTCGCCGCCGACCGGGCGGCCGCCCGCGCGATGGTGGAGGCGGTGCCGGAGGCGCCGCTGATGGCGCAGGCCAACCGCGCGTTCCTGCGCCGGGCGGTGCAGTACCTCGCCCAGGCCGGCATCCGCCAGTTCCTCGACATCGGCTCCGGCATCCCGACCGTCGGCAACGTGCACGAGATCGCGCAGCGGATCGACCCGGAGTCGCGCGTGGTCTACGTCGACGTGGACCCGGTGGCGGTGGCGCACAGCCAGGAGATCCTGGCCGGCAACGAGCACGCCGCGGTGCTCCAGGAGGACCTGCGCAACCCGGAGGCGATCCTCGCTCACCCGGAGGTCACCCGGCTGCTGGACTTCACCCGGCCGGTCGCCGTGATGGTCGTGGCGGTGCTGCACTTCATCCCGGACGCCGACCGCCCGGAGGAGATCCTGCGGACGCTGCGCGGGGCGCTGGCGCCCGGCAGCCACCTGGTGCTCTCCCAGGCCAGCGAGGACGGCCGTGCCGGCACCGGCGAACGGGCCGAGGCGGAGCGGGTCTACCGGCGTACCGACAGCCAGCTCTGGATCCGCAGCCGGGCCGAGATGACCGCACTGTTCGACGGCTTCGAGCTGGTCGACCCGGGCGTGGTGTGGGTGCCGCAGTGGCGGCCGGACTCCCCCGACCAGGCGGAGAACGCCGAGCGGGCCGTCTTCATGGGCGGGGTCGGGCGGCTCGGTGGGTGACGACGCGGCCCGCAGCAGGCCCGGCGTCTTCGCCCGGGCCTGGGCCAAGGCGGTGTCCGGCACCAGCTACCTGCCGATGACCCAGTCGCAGCTGGAGGAGATGCTGCAACGGCTCACCGACCGGCTGGCCCAGGCGCTGCGCGCCGAACCGTTCGACCTGCGGATCGGCCAGCAGGTCGGCGCGGAGCTGGTGCAGGCGCACATCGCCTCCGCGGAAGGGCTGGGCCGCACCGTCGAGGTGATCCAGCTGCGCCTGGTTCGCGACCTCGACCTGGTCGTCGACGACGTCGAGGACCGGATGGCCCGGCTGCTCGCCACGGTCGCCACCGGGTACGCCCGCGCCCTGCGCGACCGCACGCTGGACGAGCAGGAGTCCATCCGCCGGGCCGCCATGATGGCCCGTGCGCAGGCGGAACGGGCGCTGCGCGACAGCGAGGCCCGGTTCCGGCACCAGGCCACCCACGACCCGCTCACCGGCCTGCCGAACCGCACGCTGTTCACCGAACGGCTGACCGCCGCGATCACCGCGCCGGGGCGGGGCGCCGACCGGGTCGGTGTCTGCTTCCTCGACCTGGACCGGTTCAAGGTCGTCAACGACTCCCTCGGCCACCAGATCGGCGACTCGCTGCTGGTGACGGTGGCGCAGCGCCTGCACCGGGCGCTCGGCGAGCACCTGGTGGCCCGGCTCGGCGGCGACGAGTTCGTGATCCTGGTCGAACGCACCGCCGGCACCGACGACGCGGTGAAGGTCGCCGAGGCGGCCCTCGCCGCGGTACGCGAACCGGCGCTCGTCGACGGCCACGAGCTGACCGTCTCCGCGAGCATCGGCATCGTGGAACGCCCGGTCGCGGGCACCTCGCCGATGGACCTGATGCGCGCGGCCGACAGCACGCTGCACTGGGCCAAGGCCGCCGGCGGGGCCCGCTGGTCGCTGTTCGACGCCGACCGCAACCGCCGCGACCTGGCCCGGTACGCGCTGTCCGCGGCGATCCCCGCCGCGCTGGACCGGGGCGAGTTCTACCTCGACTACCAGCCGCTGACGTCGTTGCGCGACGGGCGGGTGCTCGGCATGGAGGCGCTTGTGCGCTGGCGTCACCCGGAGCTGGGTGTGCTGCGGCCGGACAGCTTCATCCCGCTGGCCGAGGAGACCGGGTTGATCGTCCGGCTCGGCAGCTGGGTGCTGGCCGAGGCGTGCCGCGAGGCGGGCACCTGGCCGGACGCGGAGGGCGACGCGCCGTTCGTCAGCGTCAACCTCGCCGTCCGGCAGTTGCACCGCACCGACCTGGTGACCGAGGTACGCGGTGTGCTCGGGCGCACCGGCCTGCCGCCGCACCGGCTGCAACTGGAGATCACCGAGAGCACCATGATGAGCACAGTGGTCGAGCCGGTGCGGGCCCTGCGGGTGCTCGGTGACCTCGGGGTCCGGGTCGCCATCGACGACTTCGGCACCGGCTACTGCAACCTCGCGTACCTGCGGGACCTGCCGGTCGACGAGCTGAAGGTGGCGGGCGAGTTCGTGACCGGCCTGCGCGCGCCGGGCAGCGGCACCGACGAGCGGATCCTCGCCTCGCTCGTGTCGCTGGCGCACGCGCTGGACCTCACAGTCACCGCCGAGGGCGTGGAGACGGCCGACCAGGCCGACCGGCTGCGCGCGATCGGCTGCGACGCCGGGCAGGGCTGGCACTTCGGCCGTCCCGGCCCGGCCGCGCCGCACCTGGGCCGGGTGCCCGCCCACGTCGACGCGGCCTCTTGACGCGGCCGTCGCCCTGACCCGGCCGCCGCCTGACCCGGCCGGCCCGCAGTTGCCCTGATCCGGCCGGCACGCGGCCTGCCGGCCCGGCCCGCGCGGGGTTCCGTGGCCCGATCGTGGTGGTCCGCTTCGCCTGACCTACCCTCAGCCGGCCAGCAGGGCGGCCATCCGCTGTGCCTGCGTCTCCCAGCGCCACTCCCGCTCCACCCAGGCGCGCCCGGCGGCGCCGAACTGCCGGGCCAGATCCCGGTCGGCGAGCAGCGTGGCCACCCGGTCGGCGAGCTGGGCCACGTCCCGGCCCCCGACCACGTACCCGGTCTCCCCCTCGCGCACAGCGTCCGGCGCGCCGCCGGAGTCACCGGCCACCACCGGCAGCCCGGTCGCGCTCGCCTCCAGGTAGACGATCCCGAGGCCCTCCACGTCCAGCCCGCGGTTGCGAGTACGGCACGGCATCGCGTAGACGTCGCCGGCCGCGTAGTGGGCGGGCAGCTCGGCCGAGGGCACCGAGCCGGTGAAGACCACATCGCGTTCCAGCCCGGTCTGCCGGGCCAGCTTCTCCAGCGTCGACCGGTACGGGCCGCCGCCGACCACGAGCAGCGCGGCGTCCGGCACCCGGCGGCGGATCTCCGGCAGCGCGCGGATCAGCATGTCCTGGCCCTTGCGGGGCACCAGCCGCGACACGCACACCACCACCGGCCGGTCGGCCAGCCCGAGCCGTGACCGGACCCGCCCGCCGTCGACGTCCGGGTGGTAGGTGTCCACGTCCACGCCGGGCGCGAGCCGCCGCAGCTCGGTGAGCCCGTCCAGCACGCGGGCCAGCCGCGCCCGGGTGTACTCGCCGAGGTAGGTGGTCACGTCCACGCCCCGCCCGATCCGGCGCAACGCCGACCGGGCGCCTGGGAGCGCCGCCCAGCCGACCTCGTGGCCGTGGGTCAGCGCCACCGCCCGGCGGATCCCGGCCCGCCGCCGCAGGCCCGCGGCGAGCAGCCCCAGCGGGGCCGCCGCGCCGAACCACACGGTGTCGCAGTCGTACGCGCGCGCCAGCCGCGCCGCCCGCCGGGCGATCAGCGGGGTGGGCAGCAGCACCCGGGTCCGCTCCCGGACCACCTCGAACGGCTGGTCGGCGTCGAACTTCTCCGCCCCGCGCCAGCTCGACGCGTACACCACCACCGAGCCGGGCTGCTGGCGTACCGCGAGGTTGTGCACGAACGACTGGATGCCGCCGGGGCGCGGCGGGAAGTCGTTGGTGATCAGCAAGCTACGGCTCATCGGCCGGACTCCCTGGCGTAGGCGCGGGCGGCGGCCATCCGCTCCACGGTGGACGGGTGGGTCGCCGACCAGAGGCGCTCCCAGCGCGGCGGATCGGGGTCGGCCAGGTTGACCCCGGCCAGTCGCCGCTGCATCGCCTCGAACGTCGCCGGGTCGCCGGTGAGCGCCAGCGCGTGGGCGTCGGCGCGGGCCTCGATCCGGCGGGAGACGAGCGCCTGCACCGGGGTGGAGAGCAGGCCGGCGACCGTGACCAGCACGATCAGCAGCGGGAACGCCCGCGGCTGGGCGATCGAGTCGACGCCGGCGAGCCGCAGCAGCGGCGTCCACGAGCCGATCAGGTAGAGCGCCACCACCGCGGCGGCGGCGGCGAGCGCGCCGAGCACCGTGCCGGTCCACACGTCCCGGTCCTTCGCGTGCCCCAGTTCGTGGGCGACCACGCTTGTCACCTCGGCCGGTTCCGCCTCGCGCAGCAGCGTGTCGTAGACGACCACCCGCCGGGTCGGGCCGAGCCCGGAGACGTACGCGTTCACCGCACTGGTGCGCCGGGACGCGTCGGCGACGAGCACGTCGCGCACCGGTACGCCGTCCCGGGCGGCCATCGCGGTCAGCTCGCTGCGCAGCGGGCCCGGCTCCATCGGGGTGAACCGGTTGAACACCGGCTCTACCAGCACCGGCAGCACGAACGACAGCACCACCACCAGGACCGCCGCGCCGGCCGCGCCGAACGCCCACCACCAGCGCGGGGCGAGCCGTACCACTGTGTAGAAGCCGAGCAGGACCAGCGCGCCGATCACCGCGCTGACCGCGTACGACTTGAGCAGGTCGACCGCCCAGCCGCCCCAGGTCTGGGTGCTCAGCCCGTAGCGGACCAGCACGGTCCGGCGCCAGGCCGCGAACGGCAGCGTGAGCAGGTCGGCGAGGAACATGACGGCGAGCCCGCCGAGCACGGCCTGCGCGATCCAGTGCCCGCCGAAGGGCCGGCCGGCCAGTTCGACAAGGCGCCCGCCCAGCGGGGTCAGCCCGAGCAGCAGCGCCACCACCAGCCCTACTGCGAGCGCCGACCAGGCCGCCGGGCGCAGCGCGCCGTGGAACGCCCGGCCCCGGGTCACCTGCTCGGCCGGGAGGTCTCGCAGTGCCGCGAGCTGGTCGGCGCCACGAGCAGCGCGACCACCAGGCCGCCCAGGGTC